>JAITBE010000092.1 GCA_031283755.1 Spirochaetaceae bacterium | reverse complement strand
TGGAAGAATCATTAAACAACTATGACGCCGCTATAGAAGCCTATCAAGGGGTAATTAACAGTTGGCAAAACGAATGGGATTGGGTAAATTTAGCACAGAGCCGAATTATAGCCCTGAATGTTTTGAGATCAGAGGGACAAGATTGAGATGAAAAGATTACTTTATATAATAGGCGTAACCCTTCTTTTTTTGAGCTGTGGGGTGGATGATTATATTTATCTTGATCAGGTTTCCCGGGACACTATCACCGTTACGTTAAACACCATGGCAACGGTAAGGCTTCCTCCCCAATCATCTTCCACGTATTTTAAAAATTACAGTATTTATTACCGGATATATGTAAGCGGCAATTCACTGGAAGTAACCATAGAAGAGGGGATGCTTTCTACCGTTAGTTCTTATTTATCTGGTGATTATTCGGCAATACAGCCTTATACAAATCCTGATACCTCCACGTCGACCAACGTAGGAACCCTGTTTTCCAATCGAAAATATTATGCCCTGGATAATCCATTCCCGCAGGGAACAACCCTTACCATCGACTTTACTACGGCTACCGCTATACCGACAATCAATGGAAGTCCCATATTACGTTCATCCGCGGTGTATAACCCGGCCCCTGATCAGTATTTTCGAAATGATTCGGATCTTTATAGCGCCGAAAATACGACGCGAAACGTTGATGTACAGCCCGGTACCGGCGGAACCGGACAGATGTATACGTATGTCTCCATGTATGTTGTCGCCGTTGGGGTGAGCGATAATTATTCAACTATTTTTAGCAAGCCTACGTTTATCGGCGTTTTCCGTTTGCCCTAAAAAGAGGGGGCTGTTTTAAAATCGATCTGAAGAGATTTCCCAATAGAGATCCCAATTTTATCAACAGGCCCGGGTGAAATATTATCCGCATTACTATTCATAATGTATATTCTGTCTACCATGATATACCAAAAGCAAAAGGACGGACAATCGTATTTCATTATCCCACAAAGAATTACAAATTCAACTGATTATATCTCTTCCGGGTAGAGGCCGCGGAATACAGTAAAGTAGGACGATGAAACATCCGCCCCAGGGGCCCTGGCAAAGACGGATCTGCGCTTAAGGCCGTAAAGGTCTTTTTTGACAAGGCGGTAAGCTTTTTCATCCCCGGCCTTAACCAGGTCCGGTGGGGAATCAGGAGCCTCGTACTCATAACCCCAGAGCAGAGAGGCCAGGGAGTGTTTTTTAACCCCCCCGGGGATGAGGAGGTTTTTCGCCTCGGTAATAAAAAAGCCCTGGGGAAGCGCCCGGTTGAGGGCGGCTTTAAAGAGCTCCACGTCAAAGAGAACGGTAGTGTCCAGGCTGGCAATCTCCTTTTCCCCGGCGACACCCATAGCCAGGGGGGAGGCAAAATCAAGTTTTGGGAGAGGATTAAAGCCTCCGGTAAAAAGCACCGGAATACCCGAACGGATAAAGGCCATGGAGAAGATCTCGATTACGCCGAGGTGGGAAAGGAACACCGCCTTTCCGGTCTTGGAAAAAGAAAAGAGGATCCGGTAGGTATCGGGAGTTGTTTTCTTAACCTGTGGGAGCCCAACTTCCCCAAGAGAATCCGTAGAAATTATCTTTTGTTGTATGTTATTTTCGATAATAGTATTGTTTCCCCGGCAATTTCCACAAGGATGAGTACAGTTATTTATACATGGTAAAGTAATTTCTCCTCTCTGGGATTTTTCCAATTCCCCAATAAGAAAATCACCGGCAGTACCCGAATCAATGCAGCCCCAGGGAAGGGCCGTTCCCGGTTCGCGGGCTCCCAGAATCTCCTCTCCCAGGGGATGATATTTTTCGAGGAGGGAAGCCCAGAGGTCTCCCTTAAAATATTCGGCCCAAGCGTCCAGACGACAACCGTTACGGTAGGCGTCTTCGATCAAGTCCCCTACCCTTTCGTCCCCCCGGGATATGATCCCCTCCAGGGTGGAAACAAAGGGATCCTGAACACCCACCTTGTGGCCCCGGGGTCTGAGCCGGGAGCGGATAAAATCAAGCTTCTCCCGGGCCGCGGCTTCACTGATCTGGGGGGCCCTCTGATAGGGGGTATGGGGTTTAGGAATAAAGGCGCCCGCATTGATATGGAAGTGCATTCCGGTTTGGGCCGCGACATCCAGGATAAAATCGACGATCTCCCCCTCCTCGCTGCCGCCGGCGTATCCCTCCTCTTCTCCAAGGGGAAGGCCTACCATAAAGTAGAACTTCGCCCCCCGCCAGCCTTGTTTTTTCGCCTCCCGGAGGATAGAAACCACCTGTCCCCGGCTCACTTCCTTATTTATCGATAGCTGCCAGGCGTCCGCCGGGGTTTCCACCGCAAAGGTCAGGCCGCTTTTTCTAACCTCGGACACCTTTTCCAAAAGCGGCAGGGAAAAGGTGGAAACCCTGAGGGAGGGAAGCTGGAAGGAGATATACCGGGAAGCATAGGCGGCGTTAAGGGTGGTGACCAGATCATCGATATGCCGGTAATCCCCAGTGGAAAGGGAGGAGAGACTTATCTCCCGGAACCCCCCCTGATCTATCAGGGCGGCGATTTCCTTCCGGATTGTATCCGCCGGCTTCTGACGCATGGGCCGGTACCAGTACCCGGCATGGCAGAAACGACAGCCGTTGGGACAACCCCGCATAAGCTCCACCGCTCCGTGGTGTTGTATTATTTTCATACTGGGAACGGGAAATACCGCTGCCTCCGGGGGTCTTTGGGCAAAGGCGCTATCCACCGCCCGGCTTGCCCCGGCCTTGCCCCGGGTCCATACATGGGGATGGGAAACAAGGAATGAAAGCAGCCCTCCCCTTCCCTCCCCTGCCTTTTTTTTGTTTGCCATGGTTTGGATCAGCTCAAAAAAACCGGCCTCCGCCTCTCCTATCCAGAAAGCATCGATAAACCCTTCGTAAGGCCGGGGATTGGAAACACAGGGACCGCCCATGACAATGATAGGATCCTCTTCTCCCCGTTCCGTGGCACGGAGGGGAATACGGGCCATATCCAGGATAGTTAAAATACCGGTAATACCCAATTCATAGCCCAGGGTAAAACACAGCATATCCAGATCCTTTAGGACTATGCCGGTATCCAGGCCGTAAAGGGGAAGCCCCTTTTTTCTAAGCAAGGCTTCAAAGTCAGGCGCCGGGGCAAAGGCCCGATCACAGGATACCCCCTCCAGCCGGTTAAGCCGGTTATAGAGAATTTTCATCGCCTGATTGGACATACCGATTTCGTAAAGATCGGGAAAAGCGAACAGCATACGGAAATGCCCTTCCCGTCCTGCAATGGATCCATATTCCCCTCCGATATAACGGGCCGGTTTTTCAACTTCTAATAATAGGGGACCTAATTCCGTTAGGGGATCAATATAGCGGATCTCCATAAATTAATGTTGATACCTTCTGATATATATGCTGAGGGCTAAACCAATACCACCCATGGCGGATATAAGGGCGGAACCACCATAGGACATAAACAAAAGGGGTATTCCGGTGATGGGCATAATCCCCATGGTCATCCCCACATTGACCAGAAAATGAAAAATAAACATGGCGGATAGGCCCGCCGCAATAAAGGAACCAAAAACATCCGAGGTGGTTTTCATAATTCTTATCAGCCTGAGACAAATAAGGAGAAACAGGGCAAACATTAAAATTCCCCCCAGGAGTCCCCATTCTTCGGCGAAAATAGAGAAAATAAAATCCGTACTTTGTTGGGGAAGAAAACGGTAATGACTTTGCGTCCCCTGAAGGTATCCTTTACCCAAAAGCCCTCCGGAACCTATGGCGGTAATGGATTGGATAATATTCCACCCTGCCCCCCGGGGATCCACATTGGGGTCCAGAAACACGATGAGCCGCATGATCTGATAATCCCTTAACACCTTATGAGATATAAAGGATGCTCCCAGGGAAAAGGCAATAATCGCCGATCCGTATATAATCCAAAAAAAATATTGTTTCTTATATAGTCTAAATCCGAGGAAGGCGATAATCATTACCAGGAACAAGGCAGTGGCGCTGATAGCCACAAAGCGGACATTCTGAATAATTGAAAGGAAGGGCATGGCGCCCTGTAATATATAACTTTGCCAAAGAGGTAACACCATAAACAATCCTGTAAAGAAAATAAAGGCGCTCAAAAAAACAATGTACCGAAAGGATATGCCCGCGACAAAGGTCATACCCAGGAGAATGGGAATAAAAACCAGGGATGTACCGAAATCAGGCTGCAGGAGGATGATTGCCATTGGAACAAAAACAATAATACAGGAAATGGCAAACCGGATCAGATTATTTTGATTTCTTTTTGAATAGTCCAGATACCGGGCCAGCAAAATAATCGTGGTAATTTTTGCGAATTCCGACGGTTGGATTCCAAAGGAACCGATCCCTATCCACGCCCTCGCGCCGTTTACCAGGCGGCCGAAAAAACAGGTGTAAATAAGTAACAGAAGGGTGCCAAAATAAAAATAGAGGGCTAAATTGTATAAGCGCCGGTAATTGATCATCGCCAAAAGCAGGGCAGCCATGGTGCCGCCTATGGCCCATATTATCTGCCGCATATACTCAGTGGAAACCAATACCCCCGTAGAAGTGATTCCTGAAGAATAAATAAAAAGGATCCCAAAAACCGTCAGGATAAGGGCCGCAAAAAAAAGAGAAAAATCAATTTCCAGCAAATCCCGTAATTTCATTATTCCCGGCGCCCTTGCATCGGCATCAGATATTGAAACCCCAGGGCGGCGACCGATTCTTCATAGGTCTGCCCGGAAAAAATACCATGGAAGATGATGGCCGACGCATAGGGCGCCCACCATTCCCACTTATTAACTGCTTCAACAATAACGGATACCACGATTCGTTCTTCCGGATTATCCGTCTGGTAGGGCGCATAGGCGGTAAACCAGGAATGCCACTGATCCGGAAGGCCAACTTCACCGGTCCCGGTTTTTCCGGCGATTTCCACGGTTCGTATATTAAGGGGGAACCGGGCGGTTCCCTCGCTGATAACCGACCGCATATTCCGGCGGACTGTCTCAAAAACCGCCGGCTCCACATCACTCTTATGCAAAACCGTGGGAGCAATAGTGGTTTCCACCGCCCCGGATATGGGATCCCGGACCTCTTTAAGAATATGGGGTTGATATATTATCCCATCATTAACCACCATGGCTACTATATTTGCCATTTGTAGAGGGGTAACCAGGGTATATCCCTGACCGATGGACATATTCATGGTATCCCCCCCAAGCCACCGTTCATGAAACCGGCGATCCTTCCATTGGGGGGTCGGGAGAAAGCCGGATATTTCCCCCGGCAGGTCGATACCGGTAACTTCCCCAAAACCAAAATCTTTTGCATATTCCAGGATCCGTTCAATCCCAAGGTAATCCCTGCCGACCACCCAAAAATAAATATCACAGGATTGGGCCATGGCTTGCTGGAGATTAAGATGTCCATGACCGGGTCTTCGGATATGACAACGCCACTGCCGGTCCCCGTAACTTATTTCACCGAAACAATCCACCAGCTGATCCGGTGAAATGGCGTTTTCCCTTAAAATACCGGTGGTCATGATGATTTTGAAGGTCGAAGCCGGGGGATAGCTGGATTGTATTGCCCGGTTTAAAAACGGTTTGTTGGGATCATTGATCAGGGCCTGGTATTCGGCGGCGGAATCATTACGGGTAAAAATTGTCGGATCGTACCAGGGGTAAGAAACCATTGCCAAAATTTCACCGGTACTGGGACGCATAACCACCACCGAACCCATCCGTTCCCCCAGGGCTTTTTCCGCCAATACTTGGATGGAACGATCTATGGAAAGAACAATATTCTTCCCCACAACCGGAGGTTCCCGGACATTCGCGAGGCTCCCGGTTATCCGTCTGCCCCGAACATCCACGGTACGGGTTTCCAGACCGTCCCTGCCCCGCAAAATTCCGTCGTACTGACGTTCAATACCCGCTTTACCGATAACATCTCCCTGTTTATACCCGCTGTTGTACAACATGGTTAGTTCGTCTTTGGTTATATCCCCCACATAGCCGATGATATGGGAGAGGCTTCCCGCTTCAACATAATTCCGGATAGGTTTTGATTGCCAGGAAACACCGGGAAGGGTATCTACATTTTCCGCGATAACGGCGATTTTATTGTAGGCCACGTTGGAAGCGACTTCCAGGGGCTGAAAAAGGTAATAATATTGGGGAGGTATCTTCCCTTCGATTTGATCAGGGGGAATTCCCAGGATTTCCGCAAGTTTTTCAATAAGTTCCGGCATCTTTCCCTGGGGAACTTCCGCCGGGGTGATATTTACCGCAAAAGAATCGGCATTGAGAACCAGGGGTTGATCAAAACTGCGGTCATAAATTTCTCCCCGTTGGGCGGGAATCACGGTGGTCCGCCGGGCTATGTCCTGAGCCCGGGAACGGTATAATTCACCGTTTAGTATCTGCATACCAAAAAGCCGGATAGCATAGGCGATAAAAATAAAGATAAATAAAAACTGGAGCATTTTGATCCGTTTTTCAGTGGTTTCCTGGATTTGGGGCGATTTGGGGGTAAAATCCATTACCGATCTCCCTGATCCGCCAGCAGGGATCCAAAAAATTTGAGAAAACCAAATAAAATCGGGGCGGAAAGGCTGTTGAGGAGTAATTCCACCCATAGGGTAGGTCCCTGGAGGGGATAGGCCGGAATAGCCCCGGCAAAAAGCAGGTGAAGTAAAAAAACCAAAAGAGCCTTAACGATGGTGGCCCCGGCGCATAAACCCATAGGGAGAAAAAATATATCCAAAAAAAAGGTCCCCTTCATACGACCGGTCAAAAAACCTACCATGGTACGAATGAAAGCGTTAAATCCCAGGGGAGCGGCGGATAAAAAATCTAAAAGAAATCCTGAAAAAAAACCCGTCAGCTGTCCGGTCATAATACCATTATTATACGCGCTAAATACCAAAATTCCCAGGGCAAGATCCGGAACCGCATGGTAAATTTCCAGATGTGAAAACAAAGTGGACTGTAAAATTGCGGCGATAAGGGCGAAAACCGTCGCCCAAATAACATGCCTACCCATCCCCTTCCCATCCGGGTTCATTCTTTTTTTCAGTCTCAATCACAAAAACATATTCCAGTCTGGAAAAATCTATGGCGGATTCCAATTCCACTTCCATGGAAGTTTCGTACTCCTGATAGTGTATTTCGCTTACCCTTCCGATGGTAATTCCCGAGGGGAATACCCCTCCGATTCCACTGGAAGTGATAAGATCCCCAAAACTAATTTCATCCCGGGCCCGTTTTCTGATAAAACGCATGAGCAGGGGCATATCGGAACTCCCCTGGCCTTCCACAATTCCCTCATACCGGGAATCCGAAAACCGGGATGAAATATATGAACTGGTATCGTAAAGGGGCATAACCAGGCTCTCAAATTGTCCTGCCTGGACTATTTTTCCCACCAGAGCCTGAATCCCGCTTTGGAAGGCTATGACCGGCATATTGTTCGCAAGACCATGATATTTTCCCTTATTGATAACCAGGGCCGAAAAGAGATTGTCCGGATCCCTGCCGATAAGCTCGGCGGGGATGTGCCGGTAGACCAGGGTTTCTGAAAACCCTAACTGCTCCCGGAGGCGGTTGTTTTCCTGCCGGATCTCCGCGGCATTCCGTTCAAGCTGTTCATACCGGGTTATCCGATCGGTTAACTCTGTGTATTCCCGCCGTAAAGAAGCAAGTTCCTGTACGGAAAGGACGGTCTGAGAAAAAAACGAAGAAACAAAATAGACCCCCCCCCGGACACCGGAAAATGCGGATAACCCGATCCCCTTAAAATCAATAACAAAACTACGGGTTGAGATCAGGAGAATCGAAAAAGATATAAGTCCCAAGACAAAAAAGACGTAACTTTCCGCATTGGGACGTTTTTTTTGTCTGAAGGACGTTTTTATCCGCATGGATTTAACTGTTCAGGTTATCGTAAATACTACGGGTATTGTCAAAACCCTTGGCATTCTCAAAATATTTACCCGCCCCCAAGGCGACACAATCCAGAGGACGTTCCGCAAGGATAACCGGTACCCCCGTTTCCTTGGAGATGAGTTTTGGAAATCCCTTGAGGAGGGAACCGCCGCCGGTCATGACTATCCCCCGCTCCACAATATCCGCCGCTAGCTCAGGCGGAGTCTGCCCCAGGGTTGATTTTATCTCATCAATTATTTGAGTTATGGGGTCTTTAAGAGCATCCCGAACTTCGACCGAATCAATTTCCAGCTTTCGAGGCAGTCCGGTAATGGCATCGGTCCCCTTAATTTCAACTTTCTCGATGGTTTTATCCGGCGCGGCATTACCGATTTCTATTTTCAACCGTTCCGCGGTTTGTTCGCCGATGATAAGATTATGGGCGCTGCGGACATATTTAATAATCGCTTCGTCAAATTCATCTCCCCCAAGACGTATGGCATTGGTAACCACCATACCACCCAGAGAAATAACCGAGACTTCCGTGGTCCCTCCCCCAATATCACAGATCATATGTCCTGCGGGTTCAAATATGGGAATATCCGCACCAATGGCGGCGGCCAGGCTTTCCTCAATAACTTTCACTTCCCGGGCCCCTGCTTTATAGGCGCTTTCTTCCACCGCCCGGCGTTCCACCTCGGTAATGCATGAGGGGATACCGATAACCATCCGGGGTTTTATAAAACGGTACCGGGGCAGTACTTTGGAAATAAAATACCGGATCATCTTTTCCGTGGATTCAAGATCGGCAATAACCCCATCCCGCATGGGCCTGATGGCTATGATATTTCCCGGGGTTCTCCAGAGCATATTTTTTGCATCGGTTCCTACGGCCATAACCCGTTTAGTACCCCGTTCTACCGCCACTACCGATGGTTCGTTGATAACGATACCTTTTCCGCGTATATAAATAAGGGTATTACAAGTTCCTAAATCAATACCGATATCTGAAGAACTTTTTCCAAACATATTTCCTCCTGGGCCCCATAAGCGCCATTACCTCATAAAAAAGCTAAAACCCGCCGCATTAGGCTAGTGAGAACCAGGCTGATTCTCACTAGTCTTACATTTCTCGTAAACCTTTGATTCACCGGCTGCAATTGCAGTTTTCAGGTGAAATTTGTCCGTAACCAGGGTTTCTGGACAACCCATTATAAATTCAGCCGTATCCTTGCCTGTTTGTGGGTCGGATCGATCCTCACCGCTGTCCGCCATTCAAAACGGGACCTGGTGATATCACCCATGGAAGCATACAGCTCGCCTAAGCGGTAATGGGCTTCCGCATTTTCCCCTGATTCATCAATAATAGTAAGATATTGAGATATAGCGCCTTCCTTATCATCAGAATTTTCCAAAAGTCCCCCTAAAAGAAATCGGGCAGTGATAATAACATGGGAATCCCGGGACGTTTCTATACAACGAAGAAGATACGCCTTGGCCGTATCGAATTCTTCTAACTCCAAATAGGAACGGGCAATGGCTAACAGTAATAAATCCTGGGGATAACCGGCAATCGCCGGATCCCCCTCCCCCAAGTTATCTTCAATCTTTCGTTCGAAATCATTGGCCGGATTTAACGCTAAACTAAAAGCCGCGACACTATTATGATAGTCATGGATCCCCGCGTAAGCAAGACCTAAGTATTCAGGAATATCCCACGCATCGTAGGAGACTTTTTGGGCCGCTTCCAGAAATTTTACCGCCAAATCCGCGTAACCCGCACCTTTTTCATAATAAGCTTTACCCAATACATAGAAAATTCTGCCGTCTTTTACATCTTCATTAGTCAGTAGTAAGGCCTTCCGTAACGACCAGATACACCTATCTATATAGACAAGGGTATTATAATTATCGATCTGAGCGACCGCAAGCTGATAAGACACCATCCCATGGGTGATTAACAGAAAATAATCCAGGGGGGTCGTTTGTAATTTATCCTGGGTTATCCTAAAAACTTCTTCATAGGAGGTTTCTTCCCAAAGCCGCAGAATTTCCTTTCGATCATTTCCCAGCCTGCTTCTCCTGCTCCCCCAAAATACTCCGCCGGATACTATGAGGATACTGATAAAAATCATAATCACCACTCGGTTAACCCGCTGATTACGGCGGACGTGACTACTATAATCAGGCCTGGATCGTATTTTAGACATATAGTTATTAAATATACTACTTTCTTTTATAGGAAAAAGTCAACAAAACAACCGATAGAATTCAAAATAAAAGTAAATTTGTTCAAATTCGGTTATTTTATCACCGGCTCTTACGATTTCTCAGGCTAAAACCTTACGAAACCGCGTCTTTTACGGCTGCCGGGGGCTGTCCGAACAATTTTTTTCACCTTTTCGGACAGTTCCATCGGATTTTGGAACAGCCTTGAGGGAAGAAAAAAAAGCGATGAACCATAAGCCGGGTTCTGTGCTGAATTTTCGCCTTACGGCGAAAATTCAGGCTGCCATCTATCTAGCGCCGTATTTACATACGGCATCCATGCAGTCTACCCGCGGAAGAAAACGGGCCGTTTTCCGCTGCTTGACTTTGCTCCTGATGAGGCTTGCCAGAAGTTGTTGGGAAATCCAACAACCCTCGGGACCGTTACCGGCCCCCCGGTGGGCTCTTACCCCGCCATTTCACCCTTACTGAGGGCTGAAGGCTCAGCCTTCAGCCCTTGAGCGGTATTTTTTCTGTTGCGCTTTCTGTCGGAAAAATCTTGGGATCTTCCCGCCCGGGAATTACCCGGCATCATGCCCTACGGAGCCCGGACTTTCCTCAACCTAAACGGTACAGAACCTTCTAGGCTGCGGCAACCTGGTTCATCGCTAATAAATACTCTCAAACAAATCCGATTCGTCAGCCCCAATTTAAAAATTCGGCTGAGCAGAAGGGGAACCTGCTACTCGTCGTAATCAATATTTATTTTTTCATCCTCTTCCTCATCCTCATCATATTCATCATCTTCCATATCGTCCAGATCAGACAGACTCCCCGCGTCTTCGGTATCGAAGAATTCTTCCTCCCC
>JAITBE010000045.1 GCA_031283755.1 Spirochaetaceae bacterium | reverse complement strand
GCATCATCGCGGCCGGTATTGGCGCCCAGTTGTGTCTGCAAGGGAATCCTCTTGGCCCTATTATATTTCTGTTGATTTTTAACATTCCTGCCCAATTCACTCGATATTTCATGCTTCGCGCTGGTTACAAAGCGGGAGATAATATACTAAAAGGCATAAATGCGGATAATCCTCTTACCCGTTTAACCGACTGCGCTTATGTGTTGGGACTCATGGCAAGCGGCGGCATGACCGCGTCTTTCGTGACCATCAAGACTAGGCTTTCCTTTACGATAGAGGAGACTTCCATGTCACTGCAAAGTATCCTGGACTCTATATTTCCCGGACTTTTATCCCTGGGTGTTACTTTTTTATTCGCATATTTAATGCACGGTAAAAAAACGACGCCTCAATATCTCGTTTTTATCATATTAGCGATTGGACTTGCCGGTGGACTTCTGGGTATATTATAAAACGCCTATAGGCATCTATGTTTCGTTCTGCTCCCGAACATCCCTCGTATTTGTTCCATTTTCTTGGAACAGTAAATGTTGCAAGAACAAAGCTATCAGGACAATTTTTTAAGAGCGGTTCACCGTCCATTTTTCGACAGCCCCGTAAGAGTACCCAGGTTTACGCTATTGTAGGTATATTGACGAATTTCCCAGGTCCTCCTCAACATCAGGTGAGGTTGTTTCAGAAAACTTCAGTTTTGAGGACTATTGCCTTGAATTTAGCGGGAAAAATAGACTTTAGGCTGCCATTCCGTAACCAATCCTAAAATTCACCTGAGTTTAGGGATTGGGTTACCCGCAAAAGATGCTGAATTACGCAAGCCCCCCCGGTGTTCCGGCAAAAACAGCCAACAACCTCAAAACCGCCTCCCCTAATACCGGAACAACAACCCCACATCCATCGCATAGGTACTTATCCCGCCAGGCTCATTACCCAGCTCCTTGCCGTAAAGGGCGGCGTCCAGCTTAAAGATAACCAGATCAAGCCCAATACCCACCGCGGGAAGCATTTCATTCAACCCTGCCCGCAGGGTAAGGTGTTTATACAGGGTTAGTTCCGTACCAAAACTGAAGTTAAGCCACCCGTTTCTGGAATCGTATTCTTTCTGCCTGAAAAGATTGATAAAATCCCGGTAATCCGCCATCACCGCCCAGGAGAAAGCAGAGCTGTCAAACAATTTGTAGGAAACACCCAGGTTGATATTGGGTTTTATATACCCTACATAACTGGAAGGCGTCGAAGTTGCCCCGGAGGAGCGGTTTTGATTATAAAAACTAACATAACCCAGGGAAAAAAGGTCATTAACGGTCAAACCCACGGTAAAATTATCTAACAACCGGTATTGGGCCCCCAGATCCAGCCCTGTCCCCAGGGTATTGGGGATAAAATTGAACCGTGTCATAAAGACATCACGGTTGGAAATAAGCTCGGTAAGAGCAATTTTTCCTGAATTTATTTCTACCCGGTCGAATACCTTCCCCAATACCCCTACATCCAGGGTATGGACCCCTAGGTCCAATACCCTAAAAGAATACCCCAGCTCAAACATCAAATCCGCTTTACCCCAGACTTGTATGTCTCTGCCGTTTACCTGGGCGCCGCCGTAGAAACGATCAAAAACACCCCATCCCCATCCGTTTTTTATATTTCCAATGGCAATGGGCCCCCGTAAATCAAACCCCAGGGGGATATTCCCGTTGGACCTATTGATAAAATCGGAAAGGGTGTCGGTCAGTTCTTTGGTGTCATTGAGATTTTTAATAAGATCTCTAAGGCCCAGGGAATCTCCGTATATGCCCAGGCTCAACTCGGCGGCGCTCAGTTGTTTGACGTTTTTAAACACCGCGGGGTTAATAAACAAGCTGTTTATATCATTCGTATAGGCAACATGGGGACCTCCCAGGGCAAGGTTCCTCGTGGAAGGTATAAAAAACGGGGAGATCTCATGATCGGAATTGTAAGCGCCCGACGCAAACAGAGCGGTTCCGCCGGAGCATATCAGCAAAAAGAAGGTAATGAAAGGGAAATGTTTCACTATGATTCCTTAGAGCAAATGGAAGTTTTTCAGCATATCCGTAAGGGGGCCGGGGCTTTGCGCTGCGGCGCCGGCAAGGACAAGGGCCTTTTTTTGTTTATCCGTTAAATTATAGGGATTCTGCTTTTTTTGATCAAAATCCTTTAAATAATCTTCCTGCGTATCGGGAGTCATTTTCCCAAGGGACTGGGCATCGGCAAGGAGGAGGGTAACCGCCGCCAAAACCAAATCATCCTGGGCAACCCCCGCCAGATCCGCGGCGTTTTCTACCTTTCCGGCATCAAGCAGCCCGGAAATAAGCCCGGCATTTGCCTGGACATCCCCGGCGGCCTGGACTTTCTCCAGGATCATGCCCACGGTTACCTGAGGATTATTCAGGGTATTGAGATTACCCATGACAGCCATGATAAGATCCGAAGAATTATTGGCGGCGAGTAACCCTGCCTTCAGCAGCTCCTGTTGTTCGGCGGGATCATTTGTTTTTGCCAGGGCGTCCCGAATTTTTTCCGTCACCAGTTTGGCCTTTTTTTTGTCCCCGGCGCTGTCTTTGGCAAGTTCCAGGGCATTTCCGGCGTTTATTTTAGGGAGAAGTCCCTCCTTATCCCGTTCAAGACCTGACCCCCAGGATGTGGAAAAAAACCCGCTTATGGAATCGCAGGAGGCCAGGACAGTCATCAAAACTAAAACCATTCCGGATACAACAAATACATTTTGGGCCTGTCCCAAACTCCGCTTGGTTTTGGACGAACCCGCGGAAAAACCGGTCAAAAGCCCGGTTTTTTCCTTAAATCCCAAAAAGCTGTTCCAAGAACCGGCTTGGAATAAACTTTTTTTAGTAAGTACCATAGATAATCCTTTTCATATGTTCCAATCAATGTTAAAATTGACCGCTTGAAATTCCCTTATATATCTTGAGTATACTAAAAAAGATGGTAAAGGACCAAATATTTTGAGGAGGCGGAAATGAAAATCGTCGTTTGTGGAGTTTTATTGGGGATCAGCGCCGTATCGGGATTTGCCGCGGAGGAGGGAATTTTTTCCTACAAGGTGGGCCGGTTTGAGGTTTTTATGCTGGTGGAGAATCAAGGCCAGGGCCGAAGTTCCCTCCTTATCGGGGCCAATGCCCGGGACATCGAACAGTATGTGCCGGGCGGAACCTATCAATCCGAAACCAATACCTTCCTTATCCGTACCGGGGAGAAAATTATCCTGGTGGACACCGGCTTTGGGGGGGCTTTGTTTGACCATCTCAAGGCCCTGGGGGTAGACCCGGCCCAGGTTGACGTAGTTCTCCTTACCCACATGCACGGGGATCATATCGGCGGGCTCCAAAAGGGAGGGAAACCCCTTTTCCCCCGGGCCACGGTTTACCTCGCCCAAGAGGAGCGGGCGTTTTGGGCCGGATCTCCCAATGCCGTTGCCGCCCTGGCCCCCTATGGGGACAAGGTGGTAACCTTCCGGCCCGGCGAGCTGGGCGCCGCTATTCCGGAACTCCTGCCGGGGATTACCCCCATTGCCGCCTTCGGCCATACCCCGGGGCATACCCTGTATTTGGTTCAATCCGGAACCGAACGGCTCCTGATCTGGGGGGATCTGATGCATGTCCAGGGTATCCAGTTCCCCCTTCCCGGGGTATCCGTCACCTATGACACGGACCCGGCAGAGGCGGCGGCGATCCGTACCAAGGTCCTGGAATACGCCGCCCGGAACAACATCCCCATTGGGGGAATGCACCTGGTCTACCCAGCCATCGGGACCGTTACCCCCCAGGGAAGCGGTTACCAGCTCACCCCCCCAGGACGATAGACCAGGACCAGTTCCCGGCCCATCGCGGGGCAATTCCCCGGCGGGGGCGCACGACGTGATACAAAGAACGCCACGCCAATGCGTGCGTAGATAAAGGCCGCGATCGTCTAGCCCCCCGCCGCGCAGAAAACCAAGCCCCGGTTCAATGCACCCTCCCGCAACGCCGTCGTTCCCGGCCCATCGCGGGGCAACGCCACCCATCCCCCGGCATCTTCCCCGGCAAAGCCCGGGGGGCGGGGCAATTGCCCGGCGGAGGCGCACGACGTGATACAAAGAATGCCACGCCAATGCGTGCGTAACCAACGGCCACGATCGTCTAGCCCCCCGCCGCGCAGAAAACCAAGCCCCGGTTCAATGCACCCTCCCGCAACGCCGTCGTACCCGGCCCATCGCGGGGCAACGCCACCCACCCCCCGGCATCTTCCCCGGCAAAGCCCGGGGGGGCGGGGCAATTGCACGGCGGGGGCGCACGACGTGATACAAAGAACGCCACGCCAAAGCGTGCGTAGATAAAGGCCACGATCGTCTAGCCCCCGCCGTGCAATTGCCCCGCCCCCCCGGGACGATAGACCAGGACCGGTTTCCGGGCCGCGGCGGTTTCGTCAAGCCGCCCGACAGGGGTGTCGTGGGGCGCCGAGGCAAGGAGTTCCGGCTGGTTCTTTGCCTCCCCGGCAATGGCCCGCAGAGCCCCGATAAAGGCGTCCAGGGTTTCCTTGGATTCGGTTTCCGTGGGTTCCACCATCAGGGCTTCCTTGACAATCAGGGGGAAGTAGACCGTGGGGGGATGGAAGCCGTAATCGATGAGCCGTTTGGCAATATCCAGGGTGGAAAGGTGGTTCTCTAAATCGGGGGAGGCCGCAAATTCGTGCATGCAGGGCCGATCCGCCCCAAAGGGAAGGGGATAGAGGTCCTGGATCAGGGTTTTGACATAATTCGCGTTCAGTACCGCCTGTTCCCCCACCCGGCGGATCCCCTCCCGGCCCAGAAGCCGGATATAGGCGTAGGCCCGGACCAGGACGCCGAAGTTGCCGTAAAAGGTCTTGAGCCTCCCTATGGATTGGGGGGGCATTACCGGGCCGTAGGTTTCCCCGGTTTTGGAAACCAGGGGGCCGGGGAGGTAGTCCGCAAGGAGGGGCCCCGCCCCCACCGCTCCGGCGCCGGGGCCGCCCCCGCCGTGGGGAGTGGAAAAGGTCTTGTGCAGGTTGAGGTGCATCACGTCAAAACCCAGGTCCGCGGGCCTGAGGATCCCCAGGAGGGCGTTCATGTTAGCCCCGTCGCCATAGACCAGCCCTCCGGCGTTGTGGATCATCGTGATGATCTCCCGGATCCGGGGTTCAAAAAGGCCCAGGGTGTTGGGGTTGGTGATCATGATCCCCGCCAGGGTGAGGGCCTTTTCTCCGGTGCAGGCGTCTTTCAGGGCCCCCAGGTCCAGTTCCCCCGAAGGGGTCGAGGGGATGGTTTCAGTGGTAAACCCCGCCATGGTACAGGTGGCGGGATTAGTGCCATGGGCGGAGTCAGGGATCAGCATCCGCTTCCGTTCCCGGTTCCCCCGGCTCTGGTGGTAGGCGCGGATCATGAGGACCCCCGCCAATTCACCCTGGGCCCCAGCGGCGGGCTGAAGGGAAAAGGCGGTAAACCCCGTGATCTTTTTAAGGCTCTCCTGGAGTTTCCCGATAAGGGCCAGGGCCCCCTGGTTTTCCGCCGCCCCCAACAGGGGGTGGGCCCGCCTGAATCCCCGGAGCCCCGCGGCCTCCTCGTTCATCCGGGGATTGTACTTCATGGTACAGGAGCCCAGGGGATAATACTGGCCGTCGATAGAAAAATTCTGCCGGGAAAGCCGGGTAAAATGGCGGACCACCGTAAGTTCGTCCGTTTCGGGGAGGTTCAAGTCGTCCCGGAGCAATTCCGCCGGCAGGGGGCTCAGGGGAACGCCGGGTTTGGGCAGGGTAACCCCCTGGCGGCCCTCGACGCTTTCTTCATAGATAAGGGGAACAGGGGCTTCTTTCATAGATAGAGTTCCTTGAGGTTTTTGACCAGGGTTTCAATATCCTCCCGGGAATTTTTTTCCGTGACGCAGACCAGCAGGTCCTTTTCCCGCTCAGGAAAATACCGGGAAAGGGGAAGGCCGGCGACGATCTTTTGTTCCCGGAGCTTTTCCGCCGCGGCTTCGGCGTTCCCGGGCAGGGTAAGGGTGAATTCCTTAAAAAAAGGACCGGGCCCTAAAGAAAATCCCGGCAGGGAGGAAAAAAGTCCCGCGGCGTAGTGGCTTTTATGCCAGCAGAGTTCCGCGACATTCCGGAGCCCCTGCTTCCCCAGGAGGGCGAGGTAGATACAGGCCCGGAGGGCGCAGAGGCCCTGGTTGGAACAGATATTGGACAGGGCCTTTTCCCGGCGGATGTGCTGTTCCCGGGCCGCCAGGGTAAGGACAAAACCCCGCCGCCCCTGGGAGTCCCGGGCCTCCCCCACGATGCGGCCGGGGATACGCCGCGTCAGGGCCGCCGAAACCGCCATGATCCCCAGGAAGGGCCCCCCGTAGTTGAGGTCGTTCCCCAGGCTCTGGCCCTCGGCGGTAACGACATCCGCGGCATAACTGCCGGGACTCCTGAGGAGCCCCAGCATGATGGGGTCGGCGTGGACGATAAAAAGCCCGCCCCGGTCGTGGACGGCCCGGGCGGCCCCCTCCAGGGAGGGGATGCGGCCGAAAAAGTCCGGGTAGGCGGCGACCAGGCAGGCCGGGTCATCCCCCAACGCGACAGCGCCGGTCCCGGCGGGGTCCCCGGAATAGGTTTCAATCCGGGCCTCAAAGGGGCTAAGGTAGGTGTCCAGCACCTCCCGGTATTCCGGGTGCAGTCCCGCGGGGAGCAATACCCGGCGGCGGCCTTCGGGATTCCGCAGGGCCAGCAGGATCCCCTCCGCCAAGGCGGCGGCGCCGTCGTAGTGGCCGGCATTCACCACCTCCATGCCGGTAAGGCCGGCGATCATGCTTTGGTATTCAAAAATGGCCTGGAGGGTCCCCTGACTTACCTCGCTCTGGTAGGGGGTATAGGCGGTGAGGAATTCCCCCCGGGATGCCAGGGCCCCCACCGCGGCGGGGATAAAGTGATCGTAGGCCCCGGCCCCTAAAAACCAGCGGTAATCATCGGCAACGGCGTTGGCTTTAGCCAGGGCGTCCAATTCCGCCATTACCTCCAGTTCGCTTAAGCCCTGGTCAAGCTCCAGGGCGGGGAACCGGAGGTCCCCGGGAATTTCAGAAAATAAGGTTTCCAGGGAGGGAACGCCGATCCGCTCAAGCATCTCCTTCCGCTGGGCTTCGGTAACCGGGATGTAGGGCACCTTATTTTTCCTCTTCCGCCCGGACGGTTTTTTCATAGTCCTCCGGGGAGAGGAGGGCCTCCCATTCCCCGGGATCATCCGGCAGCAGGCGGACCAGCCATCCTTCGCCGTAACAGTCCCGGTTGATAAGCTCAGGCTGGTCCGCGAGCAGGCCGTTCACCGCCGTGATCCTGCCTGATATGGGGAGGTACACGTCGCTGGCGGCCTTGACCGATTCCACCACCCCAAAGGGGGCATGGGCGGCAAAGGCCGCTCCCGCCTTGGGGAGATCCACATAGACAATATCCCCCAGGCTGTGCTGGGCGTGATCGGAAATTCCCACGATGAATTCATCCCCCGCTTTCCTGGCCCATTCATGGGTCGGGGCAAACCGGGCTTGGGCGTCGGTTTTCATATCATTCTCCTATAAACCGGTATATAGAGGGGCCGTTTTACCACCACCCCTTCCCTGGGTTTTTCCCGGATTAAAACCGTCAACCGGGTCCCTGTTCCCGCGTATTCCAGGGGGACCAGGGCATTGGCCGAATAGGTCCCCGTGGAGGGGCAGAACATACCCGATACGCAGCGGCCTATTTCCGTACCCTCTTCGTTTAACACGGGATAACCCTCCCGGGGGACTCCCCCGGTAATATTGACGGTAACGAGTTTGCGTTTGAGCCCCGCCGCCTTCTGGGCGAGAAGGGCATTTTTCCCCACAAAGTCCTTCTCAAAATCACAGGCCCAGGAAAGCCCCCCTTCCAGGGGGCTTATGGCGGGGGAAATTTCATGGCCGTGGAGGGGCATCCCCGCCTCAAACCGGAGGGAATCCCGGGCGGCAAGCCCCACCGGCCCCGCCTCGATCCCCGCTTCCGCCGCCTGGGCCAGGAGATATTCCCAGAGTTCCCGGGCCCGGGCCGCGTCATAAAAAAGTTCCACCCCGTCTTCGCCGGTGTACCCGGTTCTGCCTATCCGCAGGGAAAGCCCCATGACCTCCCCTTGAATCATGCTGAACCGGGGCATGGCCGATACCCGGCCCCCGCTCAGACGGTCCATCAGTTCCACCGCCCGTTTCCCCTGGAGGGATATCATATAGGTCTCTTCCGAAATATCCCGGAGCCTGACCCCGGGCGGGAGGCGGCCCTCCAGGTATTCGATATCGATTTCCCGGTTGCCCGCGTTGACCACCACGAACCAGGCGTCCTTCTCCTCCTCGCGGTAGATAAAAAGGTCGTCAATGACCCCCCCGGCTTCGTTGAGGAGCAGGGCGTACCGGGCTTCGCGGGGCTTCATATCCAAAATACGGCTGGAAACCAGGCCGGAGAGGGCTTCCCCCGCCCGGTCCCCGGAGATAAAGACCTGGCCCATGTGGTCGATGTCGAAAAAACCAAGGGAACGGCGGGTCAGCCGGTGTTCTTCCACCGCCCCCAGGGGGTACTGGATGGGCATATCAAACCCCGCAAAAGGGGCAAACCGGGCCCCCGCCCCTTCATGCCAGGAATGCAATAAGGTTGTTTTCACCGTAACTCCTCAAAATCACCGGCTCCCTGTAAACAGGGGCATTTTTGCATAAATATACATAAATGTCCACTGATATCCAGAATTTTCAGGGTTTTTTCTAAGCGGCAGGATATTTTTATTCGAGAGTCTGGTTTAATACCCTGGAGCTCTGCTCCGGGGAGGCTCATTCGGGGTAAAGGCAGGGGGCTGTTTCAAGCCTGTTGGTTGAAACAGCCCCGGCGATAAACCGGGCAGGGAGGCCCCTGCCCGGATAGGGGTTACAACCCAACGCCGCCCCCGAAGGACGCGGCGCAGGGAAACTGTTAAGGAAGCGCCACCGTTGGGGTCAAGGAGCTTATCCTTCCATCCTGCGGATCAGTAGCGGTAGAAGCAGCACTACTACCGCCGGTGATGCTGGCGCTTGCCCCGCCGCCCTCCAGGGAGATCAGCCTCCCCGAGGGGACCTTGCCGTCGACCGCCGCCACTGTGGGGGTTGCTTTGATGTTCGTGCCGTCACCGTCAAGATAGAGTATGCCAATCTCACTAATGGTGCTGCCTGTAGCAACGGTAACGTTGGTATCTGACAGCAGTACCGCGCTTGATTGCCCGGCGCTGGGGCTGTTTCCGGTGGTAATCTTGCTGGTACCAGCCGCCAGGGTGAGCTTGGCATTGTTGGTTTTGTTACCGGCAGCGCTGTTCTTGAGGATTATCTCCCCGCCTACCGCCCGGTCGTTTCCGCCGAGTTCGATCAGGGTATTCGCCTCAATGACAAGAGCGTTGCTGGCCACCGCCAGTTGGGTGATAGTAGCGCCCGGCCCCAGAGCTCTAATGGACGTGCCGGTGGTTGTAGCCCAGATAGTTGACACATTTCCGGCTGTACCTCCACGCCCAAGGCCGATTGATCCGGTACCCCCATACGCCTGCCAGCCATCCCGGCCGCCGGTAATTTCGGTTTCACTGTTGATCACCACCTTGCCGTCGCCCAAAAGTGTTGCGCCGCCGGTGGTATCACCGGCAAGCCAAAGGAACGAAAAGGGAGCGGAAACAGCGAGGGTTACGCCCCTTTCCAGGGTCAGGGTTTGGTTTTTTAGCACCATCGCGTTGGGTGCGCCAATACTAACCGCCGCCGCGTAATCAACAGCAACAGCGGGTGCGACAGGAACACCGTCCCGAATTACTAAGCCGGCCCCGTTTATTTCAATCTGGGCGCCGTCATTACTGGAATTCCATTCATAGGCATAGGTACCACTACTGGGTCCGACGAGATACTCTACGTCGGTACCGGGGGTCGTACCATCGCCCATGTTGAAGATGGCGCCATAATCCAACAGTACACCGCCACCGGACCCAAAATCAAAGGCCGTGTACATCGCCAGTTTATCCGCGTCGGAAAGACCTTCAAGGCTCGGGCCGATAACCGTCCCGCCGGATGCAACTTTGATAGCGCCGCTTATCTTAACCGGCGCGTCGGGCGCTGCGGTGGTGGGTAATTTCAAGGCGCTCAAATCAAGGGTACCGCCAGCGGGTACCGTCAGGGTCGCCCCCGCCGCTACCGT
>JAITBE010000042.1 GCA_031283755.1 Spirochaetaceae bacterium | reverse complement strand
CCTTTACCGCCAAGGATATCCTTCATCTTGGCGTCTCCTTCGGCCTTTCCTTCGCCGAAGAAATATACATTCTTTTTCTTTGCCATTCATAATCCTCCTCTTTTATTATAGAGAGAGATAGAAAAAAAAGAAACCCCTGTATATTACCGGCCAGGGCAACGTCATTTAGTTTTTGATCGTTAAAATTTCCTTGAACTCACCGGAATTTTTAAGAAAGACTAACCACAACGGCGAATAAGGCGCACAAAGGATGTATGAGGCAATGCTTTATACCTTCCTTCTGCGCCTTGGTGCGCCTTTGTGGTTAAAAATTCTTCAATATTTTGGTAAATTCTAGCCTCTGAAAAGTTAAATGACGTTGCCCTGATTACCCGGCAAGAGTGAAGAGGAGTGAGGTGTGTCTCGTCCTGGTTTAAAGTTGACACATAAGGACTCAAAAGATGAGAGATGTGGTACGATACAGCGAGGCGTTTAAACTGAGGCTTGTGGTCCGGTGTGCCTCACGGTTCCCGCTCCTTCCTTTGTCTTGCCATACCGTTCGGCTGTTCCGGTGACAGCCACCCGCTTACGCCAATCCGCCATGGAGGGAGGTATCGGAGGGCGCAAAATATCGGCCGCCCGTGGTTCTTTTCCTCTTTCATGGTTTTGTGGTATGGTAAGGGGAGGTTATAACATACATGAATTATCTGGAACTTCCTGTTTACAAACATAAGGACCTCATCCTTACCACGCTGGCGGAAAATCAGGTGGTGGTGGTGGAAAGCCCCACCGGCTCAGGAAAAACCACCCAGCTCCCCGTGATCCTCCACGGGGCGGGTTACAGCGGACTGGGCGTCATCGGCGTTACCCAGCCCCGGCGGATTGCCGCGGTTTCGGTGAGTGAATATATCGCCCGGCAGATGGGTGCCTCCATATCGGGGCTCGTGGGTTACAAGATGCGCTTTGAGGACAAAACCGGCGAATCCACCCGGATCAAGATCATGACAGACGGGATCCTCCTCCAAGAAATGAAGCTTGACCCCTATCTTTCAAAATACGCCTGCCTCGTGGTGGACGAGGCCCACGAGCGGAGCCTCAATATAGATTTTATCCTGGGCCTTTTAAAACGGGTTCTGGAAGTCCGGCCGGAATTTAAGGTGATTGTTTCCTCCGCCACCATCAACACCCAGGTTTTTTCCGAATATTTCGGGGAATGTCCGGTGGTGAAAATTGATGCCATTACCTACCCCGTAACCCTCATCTATGATCCCCCGCCCCCGGTGATCCCGATGGAACGGAATGACCGGTACCGGCGGGACGGCGATTCCTTCGGCGCCAGCAGTGAAGATCTCCTCCTTGATAAAATCGTGATGATCATCGAACGGATTATTGGTGAAAAACGGGGGGGGGATATCCTTATCTTTCTTTCCGGGGAAAAAATAATAAAAATGTGCATGGCCCGGCTGGGGACGGGACTCCTGGGAAAGTATCTGCATCTGGTACCCCTCTATGGGAGGCTCGGTAAGGATGAGCAGGAACGGGTTTTTGATCCCCCTCCCCGGGGTAAAATTAAGGTGGTAATCTCCACCAATATCGCGGAAACCTCGGTTACCATTGACGGGATTACCACGGTGATCGATTCGGGACTGGCAAAACTCAACTACTACAACCCCCGGACCTTTACCTCAAGCCTCGTCGAAGGGCAAGTCTCAAAGGCATCGGGAAACCAACGGAAAGGCAGGGCGGGCCGTACCCAGGAAGGCGTCTGTTACCGGCTTTATAGCCGGAAGGACTTTGAAAACCGATCCCTTTTTACCACCGAAGAAATTTTCCGCACGGACCTATCCGAGGTGGTCCTCCGTATGGCGGATCTGGGGATAAGCGCCTTTGAGGAATTTGACTTTATCTCCCCCCCCAACCGGGAAGGGCTCATCGCCGCTATTGAAACCCTGAACTTACTGGACGCCCTGCTGCCGGACCGAAGCCTTTCCAAGATCGGAAAAATGATGACCGAATTCCCCCTGCCTCCCCGGCAGTCCCGGATTATTGTGGAGGCTATCCTCAGGTATCCTCAAGTTACCCGGGAAACTATCATCGCGGCGGCCTTTCTCTCGACCCAGAGCCCTTATGTGCTACCTCCGGGGGAGGAAAGCGATGCCCGCAAGGCCCATCACAGTTTCCGGGACAATATGGGGGATTTTGTTTCTTACCTTAAATTGTACCACGCCTATACGGCCGCGTTTAACCGGTCGAATTTTTGTGAAAAAAACTACCTGGACGAACGGGCCATGGCGGAAATCGCCAATGTTACGGAACAGTTGGAACTGATCGTATCCGGCATGGGTGTCCCCGTTCTCTCCGGGGGGGGGCATGAGGACTACCTCAAGGCCGTCGGCCGGGGGCTTATCCAATTCGTCTGTGTCCGGGAAGGCAAAGATATGTACCGGAGCCTTACCGCGGACCGGATCCTGATCCATCCCGGTTCGGTGATGTTCAGAATGGACCCCCAATATATTGTGGCCGGGGAAATTGTGCGGACCACCCGGATGTACGCCATGTCGGTTTCTCCCCTTTCTAAAGAGGCCCTGGAGGAGATAAGCCCCGAGCTCTTTGAAAGCCTGGGGGAAAAATCCCAATTATCCGAAAAAGGGGCGGCCCTCCCGGAAAAACGGCTTAAAACGGCCGGAGACTTTACCAATTCTGTCAATATTGGCGGCGAGGTTTTCGATATAGAAACCTTCAAAGGGAAAAAAATGGTAAAATTCTCCTGGGAACGGCTTTCAAAAATCAAGGGAGAGGCAAACGAGGCTATGTACAAGGGCCTCAAGGGGATCGTCATCATCGGGGGGATTTATACCCTGCTGGCGGGAGAAAAACTCAGCCTGATCCTCTCCCTTGCCCCTTCCCTGGACATAGACGGAGCCCTGACCCGGACCTGGCCCCGGAAGGAACAGTTCAACGTCCGGGAAAACCCCGCCGCGATTCTTTCCAGCCTTCCGGACCTGGTAAATCCCGCGATCTGGAAACAGGGGAAAAAGGAGTTGGGCTTTATCGGTCTCTTTACCGATGGAAATGGAAACTATTGGTTCCGGTGTTCCCGGGGTTTCCACACCGGCCTCAACGAAAGCCTGTCGGCCCTGGAAACCCTGATCGACGATCTGGGGAACGAGGCGGACACGGAAACCAAACGTATAGTAAACCAGACCTACCGGCGGCTTTCAGAATACCTCTAGGGGACAGGTTTTTGGAATAGAAGTTTCAACCTAACCAAAATTTGGAACAAGTTCACTGGACTCATCTTTCTGTATGCTCCAATTCCTCAAAACAACCTGCCAAAAAAGAATCCAGAAACAGAAGTCCTTCCCGCCTAAGGGCGATTCTATCCGGCCTTATAAGTCCCCGGTTCCGCCACCGGGCGAGGGTTCCGGGGATACACTCCGCAATATCCCGGCCAAAACGCCGGATAAAAAGCCGGGGGTCCGGGCCTTCGATGGAACGGAACCCCATAAGGCAAGTCTCCTTCATCAAGACGGTCCTATCCAGGGATTCCACAAAAACCAGGTTTTTTTCTCTCATTGGGGACAGAACTCCGTCCCCAACTGAAACTCTGCCCTCAACAGGGGCGTTCAGGTAGGCTTCCACATCCGCCGCGATGGTATAACGGGTCCCCCGTCCTGTCCGGTCATCAATAATCGTCCCTGATGCGGCGGGCCCCAAGCCAAGCCAGTTTTCCATTCGCCAGTACCGGATATTGTGGATAGATTCCTTTCCCGGCAGGGCGAAATTGGAAACCTCGTACTGGTTATAACCCGCCTGTTCCAGGGTATCCCGGCCTATAAGCCAGAGCCGGTCCGCCTCGTCCGCCGGGGGGAGAAGAGCCTTAAATCGAGGTTCCGCCGTCAAGGGGGTTCCGGCTTCGGGGGTAAGCGCATAGAGAGAAACATGACCGGGGGTAAAAGCGAGGAGTTTTTTCAGGTCCTCCAGTAATACCCCCCGGTCCTGGCCGGGGAGTCCGGTGATAAGGTCCGCAGAAAAGGCGGCGCCAAAGTATTCCTGAACCAGGCGGAGCCGTTCCGGAAGCAGCGCGCCCTCCCCTACCCGGTGGACCTGCCGGCGGGAGGGTTCATGGAAGGTCTGGACCCCCAAGCTGAGCCGCGTTACCCCCCTCTTTCGGCAGGTTTCGAGAAAGGACCTGTCCGCGGATTCGGGGTTTGCCTCCACCGTAATTTCAACAGGGGGATTCGGTAAAAGCGAACCCAGACCGGCGAGGAGGCGGTCTATCCGCCCCGCTCCAAGCAAGGAGGGGGTCCCCCCGCCTATGTAGAGGGTAGGAACCCGGTCGATACCAAAGGAGGCCAGGGTATATTCCGCATCGGCTAGGAGGGCGCCCACATAGGAGTCAAGCCGGGGATCCCCGGCCTCAACGGGAATAGAATAAAAATCACAGTAATCACAGGCCCCGGCGCAAAAGGGAATGTGGATATAAAGGGAGCAAGGCTCCCCCTCAGGGCCGGCCAAGACGGTTCAGGGGCCAATACCGGAAAAGGACCCTCCCGGTGATAAGAGCCGTGGAAACAGGCCCCCAGGTCCGGGAATCGTTGGTATTGCTCCGATCATCGGAAAGAACAAAACATTCATCATCCCCTAAAACCACGGGGTCCATATTTCCCGAAAACGGGAGGGATTCATCCCACAGGGCGGGTACCTGAGGTATGGTAATATCATAGGGCCGGTCGGATAATTCAAATTCGGTATAACTATAGGTTTCGTCCTGGGGTTTTACCCGTAGAACAAATTTGGTCATGGATATTTCGTCCCCCGGCAGGGCTATTACCCGCTTTATAAAAAAATGTTCCCCCTGATCAATGATATTCCCCTGTTGGGCGGTAAAAAATCTGACCACTGTATCCAAAAAACTGATAAAAATATTTTTCTTTTCTTTCAGCGCCGTGTCCACTAAAACGATGTGGCCCCTGCGGAAGGGCATAGACCGGTTTGTCCATGCTTTTTGGAGGATTAACCGGTCAAATCCAAAGGAAGAAAGGATCAACCGGTCCCCCCGGTGAAGTCCGGGCAGCATGGTTTCATTTTCCAGAGCCCACATGGAAAAGAAAAAACCCGTCATCAGGTTATACAGGAGAAAAAAAACCACAATCCATACAAATATCCACCGTACAAAAAGCCATTGGCTTTTTTGAGCGGCATAAGAATATTTGCGCCACTTATCAAACATACCCTGGTTCCTTACTTGATCACCATATTAAACCTATCCGCCGGAGCGGCCAATAAATGACAGAACCCTTGCCCAACACCTTGGACAGCCGGACCGGATTAAAATACCGTCCGTCCCGGGAATTATCCCGGTTGTCCCCCAAGGGAAAAATCCGGCCTTCGGGAATATACCAGCCCTGAATATACCGGGCCAGGGCTAAACCATAACGCTCGTCTTCAGGATGGGCGGCCCGGAGTAGTTCCAGCCGGGCCTGTTCATGATAAAGATAATCAGGATAAGCCCAATTACGGGTGGTACCGGCGGCGATGAGGTATTCCGGAGGAACCAGTCCCAGGTTATTATAGGCGGTAAGTTTTCCCGCCGCCGCCAACGCCGGATAATCCGACGGTTCTATCAATCGGCTAATATGATAATTTATATTCCGGGCCGCCGCGTATTCCCGTTCCGTAACCCACCGGTCTTCTCCGGCAAAACGGATCCGAAATTCCCCCTTATCCATGACGAACCGGTCGCCGGCCACACCCACCGCCCGTTTTATAAGAAAATGCGCCTTGGGTTCCCCGGCTTCATCACGGTCAATATCAACAAAAGACAGGGTAAGCATATAGATGATCCGTTGGGCAATATCAAATGCAGGCCCCCGGGAAATATACGAAGGATTTTCAAATATAATAATATCGTTTCGTTTTGGTTTTATGGGACTGGGGAGTTTTCCCAACCCCGGAAGCAATTCAGGGCCGTATAGGATCTTATTGACAAAAATCCGATCCCCGATAAGGAGGGTATCTATCATGGAACCCGAAGGGATCTGGTAAGCCTGTAGCAGGTACTGATTTATGAGAAGTACCACCCCGGCAGCCCATAAAAAAGCTTCAATCCAATCCAGAATGGGATTTTTTGTCTTTTGCTTTTCCCTTTTGATCCGCCGGATCCTGCGCTTTCGGCTGAGATAGGCTTCGGTAAGTTCCTGAATCCGATCAAAAAAAACTGTTTTTTCTACCATGTATAAAAAAACTATCACGAAGTCCCATCGTTGACAAGATATGGATGAGAGACCTATAATGCCGCCATGTTCGAAAAAAAGAACGTCCCTGAAAAAACAAATGAGGAAGATCAGGTCCGTCTTGTCCCCGTTTTAGGCATTAAACCGAGGATATATTTGACCGTCCTCTATGCTCTTATTATTTTGTTGGTCCTCTTTTTGGTTTTGATATACCCGGGGCTTACCAAGCCCGGGAGCCTCGCGATCCTCAACTCCGAACCATTGGGGGCGGCGGTCCGGGTAGATGGGGTAACCCTGGGGGTTACCCCCTGCAGGATCTTTATACCCCGGGGAAGACGGGTGATTGAATTGGTCCTCCCCGGATTCCAATCCATCAGGATAGAACAGGAGATCCCCGGCCGTATCTTCGCTTCGGCCCTTTTTCCCCGTAGAGAAATTATCACCGGTAAACTTCAAAGCGATAACCCCGGAAGGGCCCTAGTCCTGGGAGCCGCGGATTATGCCGAATGGTCCTTCGCGGGGGAACCTACTGCGGGGTTTCAGATCCCTTTGAGCCTCTCCGATGGGGCATACCGGGCGGGACCCGCCGGAAGGGATCCCCTGATCCGGGGGAAATTCAACGAAATCCTTAAAGGGGCCCTCCGGTTTGCCTCCACCAAGGCGGCCCTTCGGGATCTTCTGCGGGCTAAATTTCTTATAGATAACGGGGGTCTGTCCCCTTCACCCGTAACCGTCCTCCGTTCCGCGGAAGAGATCCTGACCTATCTGGCCGAAACCCCGGGAGCCGCGGCATGGCTCGGGGCGGTACTGCCCCAGGACCTGGTTGATTCTTCCTGGTACCAAAAGGACCAGGAAGAGGCTGCCGCCTTAGGGGTATCATCCTCCCTAGGGACGGTTTCCGGGGAAGCCCTGAAAATAGGCGCCCTGAGCTTTAGGGAACTCCCCGGCGGAATCCTGGTACAAGGACGCCCTTTCCCCCATTCCACAACCATCGGAAACTTCTGGATTGCCGATACCGAGGTAAGTACCGAAGCCTGGGACGCCTTTCTGGCGGATCAGCCGGAGTGGCAGGCGGAAAATACCCAGGCTTTGACCGAACAGGGTTTGGTAAATTCGGATTATCTCCTCCCCGCAGATACCCCCTCCTATCCTTACCCCACAGTTCCCGGAGTTTCCTGGTACGCGGCCGAGGCCTACTGTTTATGGCTCTCCCGGTTTCTTCCCCCTACCCTGGATTCCTATGAGGTACGGCTTCCTACGGAAGCGGAGTGGGAATATGCGGCAAAGCTTGGTCAAAAGGAGCTTCCCCTGAATATGCCCGGCGGCCTGTGGGAGTGGTGCGGGGATCCCTTTGCCCCCTTAAGTTTCTTCCCGGCGGAGGAGGAAATAATCCGGGATATAAGTTCCCCGGAAAGGCCGGTGAAGGGCGGTTCCTGGGTAAGTACCCCCCTCACTATTGATGCCGAAACCAGGGCATCCCTCCCGCCCTCATCCTGTTCGCCCTTTGTTTCATTTAGACCGGTCATTGCTCCCCGGGGGACGCCATGAGCGGGGGAATTAAAATCGTCGCCCTGAACCGCAAGGCCCGGTACGATTATACGGTGGATGATCAATATGAATGCGGGATAGAGCTTTTGGGAACCGAGGTTAAATCCCTCCGTGACGGAAAAATATCCTTCCCCGATGCCTGGGCCGAAGTGATTGAGGGAGAAATCTGGCTCCGGTCCTTTCGGATAGCCGAAAACCCCTTTTCTTCCATTTTTAACCACGATCCGGACCGGAAAAAACGGCTGCTCCTCCACAAAGAAGAAATAAAACGGATAAGCCGTAAGGTCGAGGAAAAGGGGTATACTCTGATTCCTCTTTCGTTTTATTTCAAAAAAAACCGTGTAAAGGTAGAATTGGGACTTTGTAAAGGAAAAAAAGTCTATGATAAACGGGCGGATATCCGGGAACGGGATATAAAACGGGAAGTTTCCCGGGAATTTAGAGAACGGCTGCATTAAACCATAACTTCGCTCATTTGACGCAGCCCGTATTCTTTAATTTTGGGATTTTTTTTAAAATTATCGTGTTTTTTTAAAATTATGTGATATAATTATAACATATGAGAAGGAAAAGTTTTTATATTGGGCTATTTTTTATTTTCTTTTCTCCCCTGCTTTATTCCCAGGAATCTAAACCGCTGGTAGCAATTATGCCCTTTACCGTACAGGGAATACCCATCGACGAAGCAGGGATCATTGTATCGTTAATTCAATCCTATATGGGAGACTTGGGAAACGATGTGATCTTCCCCGATTCTTCTTTCAATACGGATACCGCCTATAATTCGGGACCTTTTCGGTCGCCGGAGTATATCCTTTCGGGAAGTATCATCCGGGAAGGGGAAAACCGGATCCTCGTATTGGAATTTTATAACCAAAGTACCGACGAGCGGGTTTTGTATACCTCCATTCATAAGACCTTAAGCGATCTTGCCTTAAAAGCTCGTTCCCTTGTGGTATCGGCCTTTGACATCAAATCCGAACCGGAAGGAACCGAAACAGAACCCCCGGAACAACTTACGGTGAACAAACTCGCCGGTACCTGGCGGGGAGACGCGGCGATACAGTTGGTTCGGCTCAGACGGAATATGGGCGGGATGGCGATATTTACTTCCGGCGCTCAGATGAACCTTACCTATACTATCGAAAATAATACCCTTATGGTGTTTCAGGATTCTCCGAATACGGAACGGTTTTATCATCCCCTGCCCTATCAGGCGGCAAGGCGGTTGAGCGCCGAAGCGGAACCGATGCGGTGGGAATTCAAGCTTTATGGAAAAGGCGGCATGCTCCGGGGAAAAAGGATTGAAACCAAGGCGCGGTACGAAGGAGAGCAGGTCCTGGAATTAATACCCGGTGTCGAACAGCCGGCGGAATGGATTAAATACGGCCGTTAAGACCGGCGGCACCCCGTCCGCCGCAAGCGGTCTCATAAGGTATGCGGCTCAGGGCCCCATACCCTTGGTTCCGCGGGTATGGACCCTTCGCAATGAATCAAGGAGCCCGAAAAGGGCAAGTATTCCCAAGCCGGTATAAAACGCGAAAAAACGGAGGATCCGGTCGGAAATATGTTCCTGCAAGATAATGGGGGTGACTTCCCCCGCAGCGGCAGGCTGTTTGACCTTTTCCTCTAAACCTACAATGCGGATAAAGGTTTCGTTATCCCGGCCGAATCCCAGATCCCGGGCATATACCGTGATGGTATCCGAATCATAGAGGAGGGCATCCCGCAGGCCTTCCAACTCTTTGTTTTTTGCTTTGAGGGCTTCTATATTTAATTTCTGTTTATCCCGTTCCCGGCTGAGATCCCGATATGCCGAAAACCCAATATTTCCGGCGAAAATTGAAGTTAGAGTATAAAGGGTTATGGCAACCCAAAAGGCGATGAGATATTTTTGGGATCGCATTATTTTGATTTACGGCTACTTTCTTGTTATTCTTAAGGAATATTCATTGACAATAGGAAAACCTCTAGGCTAACATTAAGATAATATACTTGAGAACCGGTTCCAAAACCCGGCCTATTTTGTTAGTATTAGGCATTCCCAAACCAAGTTTTGGGATTGGCTCATGGAAACCTTTTATTGTAGTTTTTAAAAAAGCTACATGAATGCTGAAAAAATGTCGATATACTGGATATTAAGTATGGGCTTGTTCCAAAACCCAGGTAGTTTTGAAATAAACTCGGATATATATACTAAATAGGGGAGCAGGTCATGGCAAATGAACAAAAACCATCTATATATTCCGACCGTGGTTCTATCGGTTCATCCGATGAACTTGATGAGTATGGGGTATGGGTAAAAAGTGAACCCCAGGACCTTTCTTCCGAAAATAACGAAAATCAATATACCGAAGAAATTATACCTGATATAGAAGATCTTCCGGATTTTGGAGAAGATTTTTTTTCTGAGCAGGAAAAAATTTCGGATGTTGATGCCAAAACGAAAACCGACGAGGAAGATTTTTCTATTCCCGATATAGAGGACCTACCGGATATAGAGGACCTACCGGATTTTGATTTTTCGATTGACGAAGATGCCCTTTCCACCAATCAAATAGATGACGATACGGTAGATTTGGGTCTGGAGGATATTGACGAAATTTCGGATGATCTTTTTGATGTTTCCGATATTGAATTGGAAGAAACAACGGAAAAGTCCGATCAAGACATCTTAAATTTTGATGACCTCTCTTCTTCCAATGAGCCGCCGAAAGCATCCGAACCGGCCCCGAAAGAAGGAGATGCTTTGACCGAAATATCCATGGAGGATTTCCTTGGAAAGGTCCCTGAGAATTTAACTACTTTCCTGCCCGATCCCTTGGTTGAGGAGACGCTTACGGAAACGGAACATACGGAACCCCAGGCTCCTCCGGCCAAACCCCCGGAAAATAAAAAACCAATGGAATTAGATTTATCCACCCAGCTCCTGATGAAGATCGCCGACGAACTCTCCTCGATCAAGACAGAAATATCCAGCCTTAAGCGGGA
>JAITBE010000030.1 GCA_031283755.1 Spirochaetaceae bacterium | reverse complement strand
CCGACCGTTTCCCACCAACGCGCTATGCTTTCAACCGCAAATTCGCTCGTGTCATGGCTTGTGCCAACGTTGACAAAACCGATGTTTTTATTGACATTGTACACTCCATAGGGTGCTATTTTGCCGAGCGCTTCCAGCGGAAAATCATGGTCCAAAACCTTGCGCGGGTCTTTTTTCAGGCGGTATTCCTGCCCGTTGCTCTTGAAATTGCCGATATTTTCCTTCTTCTTGGTATCAACGGAAATGACCGGCTCGCCCTGGTCAATATACTCTTGCGCGGTCGAGTTTATGTACTCAAATTGTTCGTTTCTATGGGGGTTTGGCGCCCCAACTTGAAGCATTTTTTGATTGGAAGGCCTGGTCCATACCCCGTCGAACCTTCGGTTCGAGCTTGCTCCTGGGTTCTTCATTGTGTTTTTAGACATTCCGCTCAGGCGCTGCGCCATCGCTATTCCCCCATAGCCATAGGCCAGTGCCTCACTCGCAAGAAACGATCTCCTTTGCTTTTCGTCCAGCAAAGGCAGCATCATTTTTATCCGTTCTTCCATCCGTGTAGCTATCCCGCTGTTTGTGCTGCTATCATCTTATCATATTTTTACACAAAGGTCAAGTTATTTATTAACAATTCATAAGAGGCCCTCCTCGAAGAAACCGGCAAGCGGGACATCGGTCTCATCGTCATTACCCATGACCGTGACCTGGCCCGGCGGGTGTGCAACGAAACGATCCTGATGGAAGATCTCACCGGATCAGCATCGCGTCCCCATAACTGAAAGACCGGCGCCCTATTTTATTTCCGACTATGGGTATTCACTTCAACACCCCCGCCGTATCAAACTGATCCGAAACCAGGTCTCTGTAGAAGCCCTCCTGGTTTATCAAGGTACTATGGGGGCCGGTCTGCACCACCCGTCCCTCGTTGAGGACAATGAGCTTATCCGCCGACATAATCGTGGACAGCCGGTGGGCCACCATCAGGATCGTCCGATGGGCAAGCTGCTCCCTCAGGGCAAGCCGGATGTACCGCTCGCTCTCCGTGTCCAGGTTCGCCACCGCCTCGTCCAGGATCAGCACCGGCGCGTTCTTCAATATCGCCCGGGCTATGGCTACCCGCTGCCGCTGTCCCCCGGACAGCCGAATCCCCCGCTCCCCGGTTACCGTATCAGACCCCTTGGGCAGGGCGAGGATAAACTCGTGGGCATAGGCAGCCTTGGCCGCCGCAATCACCGCCGCGTCATCCGCGTCCACGCTGCCCAGGCGGATATTCTCCCGCACCGAAATATTGAAGAGGTATACCTCCTGTAGAACCGCACAGCCCATGTCGTGGAGGCTCTTCAGGGGAATCCGCCGGATATCCAGCCCGTCAAGCCGGATACTCCCCGATTGGGGGTCCCAATACCGCAGCAGCAGGTTCACACAGGTGGATTTGCCCGCCCCGGAGGGCCCCACCAGGGCCACGGTCTCCCCGCGCTTTACCCCAAAACTCACCTCCTGCAATACCGGCGCCAATTCAGGCCGGTACCGGAAGGACACCCGCTCAAATTCGATAGAGCCCTGTATGGGCCCTCCCGCGTCCCCGGCGCTTTCTTCATCCTGTACCGCAGGCTGCGTGTCGAATACCGCCTGCAGCCGGTTTGCAGCGGCAAAGACCAGCCCCAGATTACGGGCCGCACCGCATACTTCAATCAGTGGTGAGAACAACAGCGCCGACAGCATCACTACCACCGGGTATACCGAAAAGGGAATCCGCCCCCGGGACACAAAGACCGCCGCCAGTCCCATCACGATAACCGTGAAGCTCCCCACACAGAACTGCATCAGCATGGTTTCCACCCCCTGCCGCCGGCTGTACCCTATCTGGGAACGGTACAGGTCCTGCATCGCTTCCCGGTTCTTCTCCTTGTAGCGTTCAAGATGGTTCAAGGTCAAAAGGTCCCGCAGCCCGTGGATCCCCTCGATGGTAACTCCGTTCGCATGGGCCAGCTTCTCCCGCACCTCCCGGCCCTGGGCGTCCGCCCGTTTCTGAAAGATGAAGGGGGTGGCGCTCACGAAGACGGCAAAGACCAGCATCAGCAGTGACAGGGCCCCGTGAATCCAGCCCAGGGCCCCCAGCAGCAGCAGGGTTATCAGGACCGCTACCACGGTGGACCCGAAGGTATGGGCCAGAAACCACTCAAGGATCTCCACGTCCCCCATCAGGGTCGCCCCTATCTGGCCTGAATGTTTTTCCAATAAGAAGGCCGGGGATATTTCCTCCACCTTATCGTAGAGTTTGACGCGGAAATCCTTCAACACCCTGTAGGCCACGTCATGCCCAAACCACATCTCCCCGTAGTACATCAGCGCCTTGACGATGAGGCAGACGCAGAGCCAGCCAAAGAGCAGGCCGAAGCGCTCCCGAAGCCTCCCCTCCATAGCCAGGGCCGCCATATACGCCACAAGGCCCGCGGAAGCTATGTTCCCAACGTGTTTCAGGAAGGTGCTCAGGATGGTCGCGGCCATCTCCGGGGAATAGGGTTTCATCGACGCGATGAGCCGCAGCACGTTTCTCAGCCGCTGCCCTCGGGCAGCATCAGGGGCTTGTTTTTCGTTTTTCATCACCCTCTCCTTATTCGTATCTCTTTCGTTGGGCGTCTATCAGGTTGGCGTATACCCCCCGCAGGGCCACTAACGCTTCATGGGTCCCTTCCTCAACCAGCCGTCCCTCATCCAGGACAACGATCTTGTCCGCATTCTTGACCGTCGAGAGCCGGTGGGCAATCACGATGGTGGTGCGGTCTTTCATGATCCCCTCCAGGGCCCCCTGGATCAGGGCCTCGCTCTGGGCGTCCACACTGGAAGTGGCCTCGTCCAGGATTAAGAGGGGCGCGTCCTTCAGAACCGCCCGGGCAATGGACAGCCGCTGCCGCTCCCCTCCCGAAAGGGTAGCCCCCCGTTCACTGATCACGGTCCGGTAGCCCTGGGGCAGGGCCATGATAAAGTCATGGGCATTGGCCGCCCGGGCAGAGCGGACCACCGCCTCATCATCCGCCTCAGGCCGGGCCATCCTGATATTATCCCCGATGGTCCCGCTAAAGAGGTAGGTCTCCTGAAACACCACCGCTATCTTGCTTTGCAGATACTCCAGCCCGTAGTCCCGAATATCCACCCCGCCGATACGGATTTCCCCTTCCTGGGGATCATAAAACCGCAGCAGCAGATTCACCAGGGTCGATTTCCCGGAACCCGATGGCCCCACCACCGCCACGGTCTCTCCCGCGCCGATGTCCAGGTCCACCCCGTCCAGGGCCTTCCGCACATTGGTCCGGTAGCCGAAGCTCAGGCCCCGGATCCTCAGGTCCGGGAGCTTCCGGTCCAGGGACTGGGTATCGGCGTTTTCCTTTTCCGTAATCGCCAGTTCCATGTCGATGATCTCAAAGAGCCCTTCCGCCACCGAGAGCCCCAGGAAGCTCGTATGCCAGTACATATTGAGGTCCGCCATGGGCCGGGCGCACTCAATCCCCAGGAACAGGAACACCGCCACGGAGCCGGTGGTGATGATCCCTAAGTCGGTACGGTAGGCGGCGAGGGCCGCGGTAACGCAGGAGGCTGCCCCCATGAGGATCATCATGAGCCCCGAATCGATCAGGGAGAAGGTGGTGTTTCGGATCTGCTTCCGGTAGAAATCCAGGGCGTCCGCGGCAAGCTCGGCGCCCTTCTTCTCCCCGGCGTTAAAAGCCTTGAGGGTGTTCATCCCCTGGATGGAGTCCACGTACTGGGCGTTCAGGGAAGCGTAACTGCGCCAGTAACTGACGATGCTGCGGCTGACCAGGGGCACGGTGAGGTAGGGGACCCCCACACAGAGGACCATGGCGATGATGGTAACGAGGCCGGTGAGCCAGTCGAGGCGGTAGAGGTAGAGGCCGATGGAGAGCCCGGTGATAGCGATACTGATGATGTGGGGGACATAGTTGACCAGGAAGGGTTCGAGGGATTCGATACCGTCCAGGACCATGGACTGAATTCTGCCGCTCCGCTGATGGTGGATGTAGCCGGGGCCGAGGCGGAGGATCTTGTCAAAGACGAGGAAGCGGATCTTGGTTTTGACCCTGGCGGCCATGACTTTGGCGTAGATTTCGAATATCCGGGAAAGGAGCCCTCGAACCGCCACGGCGCCCAGGGCCCCCAGGATATAGGGGGTGAGGGCGGAGAGGGGGCTGCGGGAGAATACGAGGGATACCGCCCGGGCCATGAGGACGGCCTGCAAGATGTAGGTGGCGTTGACCCCGAGGCTGATAACGACCTTGATTGCCACTTCGGTTTTGATTGCGCCGACGTAACGCACTAAGCGTCCGTAAGCGCCCAAGTGATAGCGGTATGATGCCATAGGGGGACCTCCGTAAACAACGTATAATTTAATGCTCATGCATCTGTTCCAAAACAGTTCTTATATTTTCCGCGCTTTTATCATGAACAGCGGTATATAGGCATTGACAAAGCGTTCATCTTCCGTGCATAGCCGCGGTGAAACATCGTCTATTATATGTTCTACCAAAAGCCCCAGGGCGTTCAAATTGTCCTTATCCCACTGGGGCCGGAGGGCCTTTGAGAGCGGAAGTTCCTTCGCTATATCGTCCATTATCACCGAGGAACTGTGCCCCATACCGTAAAGGGTGGTATATCTCCTTTCCCGCGCCTGTGAGCGTATTTGCGTGAACCGTTCCCACTCATCATCATAAAACAGATAATTGTACCAGTTTCCATCGAAGTAGAGGAGGGTCCCGGCTTTTTTTAAGACCCGCTTCCATTCGCCAAAGGCTTTTTCAGGTTCCTGCATAAGCCAGGTGCTATTTCTCGATACTATCAGATCAAAGGTCTCCTCCTCGAAGGGCAATAGATCCGCCGGGGAAAGTTGAAAATCCACCTTGATACCGGTTTTTTTCTTTATATACTCCGCTTCCTCAAGCATGATAGGACTGAAATCAATGCCGGTTACGTCATGGCCCTCTCTGGCAAGAAGGAAGGCCATGAATCCGGCTCCGGCGCCGACATCCAACACCTTGAGCGGTTTCCCGACGGGTAATTCTTCCCGGAGGAGCTCCGTATACGAAGCGGCTTTTGGGGAAGCAAGCCCTTTAATGCAGGAGACGGCAAACTCCGGGGCATAGCCGTCCCAATACCGGGAAATTAAATCCGCCTGCTCCTGCTGATGCGTTCCTTTGGCAGCGGATATCATGAACATGGGCATAAGATTGTATATATCCTGCACGGGACTAGGGCTTGATACCTCTTTATCAATATGATGCTCCAGGTGAATACGGATGAATCCGAGCCGCATTAACACCGCCTTATCCCACTGGGGCCGGGGGACGCCCACCAAGGGGAGCCGTATCCAGTAATCCTCAATCTTGTGCATGATCGGCCTCTCAGGGAGGCAGCCGTATTGTTCGTAATATTCCCGAATCTTTCTTCGATACGCCGCGCCTGTTTCTTCATCATAGACATTCATGTACCAGTTGGCGTCGAAGATCAAGAGTCTGCCCCCCGGTTTAAGCACCCTTTTCCATTCCCGGTAGGCCGCTTCCGGCTCATGGAGGATCCAGGTAACATTTCTGTTTACGATTAAGTCAAAGGTATTGTCGGCAAAATCAAGCTTGTGGCTGTCCATAAGCCGCAGGGCCGGCTCAACCCCTTCTTTCTGAAAATTGATCTTTGCCTGTTCGAGCATCCCCGGCGTACAGTCTATGGCGGTAACCTTATGCCCCGCATGGGACAGGATAATCGCAAAGAATCCCGGGCCGGTTCCTATATCCAACACCTCAAGGGGGCCTTCCCGGGGGGCGTTCCTCTGTATGAGAGCGGTCCAGCCCTGCCGTTCCTTTGCGGCAAGCTCGTTGTTTATAGACTCACTGTACCTTTTTGCCGCTTCGTTCCAGCGCTTTTTTGTTTCTTCTAAGAAATTCATGACTCTATCTCTCCTTTAATATTTTTTAGCGTAGCGAATGACATTCCTATTCTCACTGTTCCCGCAGGCGCGGATTAATCGCCGCGTTAACAATGTCGGCGATTAAATTGAAGCCTACAAAAGAGACCGCAAGAATCACCATATAAGCCTGAATGATAGGTATATCCTGGCTGAAAATAGCCAGGACGCAGGTACGTCCGATCCCCGGCCAGGCGAAGAGGTTTTCAACTACCACTGTTCCCGCCAGAAGTCCTGGAATGGCAAGAAAGAACGCGGCAACCGCGGTCTCCAGTGAATTTCTTAATATATGTTTCGTCAATATCCATTCTTTAAGACCGCAGGATCTGCCGTAGCTCACATAATTCTCATGGCTATTCCGAATCATTTCACCCCGGATAAGACGAAGATAGTAACTAAAGTAATTCAGGCTGAGAACGAAGACCGGGAGTACAAAACTGACTGGCCCTTCTTTACCGCTGGTGGGCAGAAGGTTCAGTTTAACCGCGATCCCCCACATGAGGATCGTGCCAATCCAATAGGCGGGCATGGCGTTCAACAGGAACATGACAGCCCTGGTTATCCGGTCAAAAAGGTCCCCTTCAAATTTCGCGCAGAGTATACCTAACGCCAATGACAAGGTGATAATGACGCATATTGCCGCAAATGCCAATTGGAGGGTGTTTATGAAACTCGGAATTATAATGGCGCTGACCGGTTTCTTATAAACATAGGATATGCCAAAATCAAGAGAAGCGCAACTTCTTAGCCAGCGCCAATACCGTACAAGAAAAGGCTTATCAAGTCCAAGTTCGAGCCTGGTTTTCTCAAGCAGTTGTTCCGTTATTTCAGGTATCCCGCTGGCAAGCGTTATTGATACGGCAACATCTTTTGAGGATGAATTTACGAGGGTGAAGGAAATAAAAGAAATAAGCGCAAGCAAGGGAATAGCAATTATTATCCGTTTTAGGACATATACCCACATACGATCCTCCTCATTGCCTGAAAAAATACCTGTAAGAATCAAACGAGCCTTTATTTTTGATAGGTAAACCTATCAAAGGGGATCTCGTACTGAGACTGGTTAAAGCCGATATTCTCAAGATAAACCGGCGCCACAATCATCAAGGAACCATAGCTAACCGGTATAAAAGAAGCCTGGTTGTGAATTTCGGTAAGAACGTAGGTATAAAATTCCTGCCGTTTTGTTTCATCAAATTCTACCAGGGCGGAATCTATATTTTTTAGAATCACGTCAATATTTTTCATGCCGGATGTGGGGATTTTATAACTGTTTGATCCGTGAAAAGCGGATAATGTACTTTGGGGATCATAGGGCGCTCCCCATGTATAATCCAAAACTATATCAAAGCCAGGCGTGGTTCTAACCGCGACAACCCGGTCAACGCCCTGGACATTAACTTTTAATCCTATTTTTTGACACTGACTTTGAATATATTCGCAGATAGCTTTTTCACCCGCCTTGGAGAGCGTATAGTTTAGGGTAATTTCAAGCGGCCTGCCGTCTTTGCTTCTATAACCGGTGTCCGTCTTCCAGCCCGAGTCTTCAAGGATCTGTTTCGCTTTTTCTAAATCATAAGAGCGTTTTTCCAGCGGAATATTAGCGTATGGAACGCTCTTGGCAAAAAGCGTATCTGCGGGTTTATCCATAGAGTTCATAATTTTTTCCGCGATAACATTCCGGTCAATGGCATACCATAACGCAAGGCGTACATTTTCATCGCTTGCCGGCGAGGAAATATTACTCGTATTGGCAAGCAACATCTTCGTTACAATGGCGCTGCTTCTTACGACCTGGTATTTCTTCATCCCGGCAATCTGATTTAGAGCATCGGCGTCAAACATATCAGCGCCCAAATTAGTAAACAGTATATCAACTTCACCTTTCTCCAGGGCGAGTAAGGTAGTAAGTCCTATCGGCAGTACCTTTCTGGTAAGTTTTTCGATTTCCGGCTTGCCGTTCCAATAATCGGGATTCGCCTCAAAGACCGCGTATTCGGCCGGTATATGCTCTTTAAGTATCCAGGCGCCGGTTCCCGCGTACCCATTGACGCCGTTTTTTGTTTCTCCGTCAATAAAATTCCTGGGGGAAATAAACCGAAAAGGCCTGGTCAATCCTAGTTCGGTTAAGGCCGGATAATAGGCTTCAGACAGAACCATCTTAAAGGTGTGTTCATCAAGGGCCTCATAATTCTGTATTTTTTGGGTCAGGCTCATCCAGCTATGTCTCTCAATATTATTCAGAATCGCGTCAAAATTGAGTTTTACGGCGTTTGCGTTAAAGGGCTCTCCATCGTGGAATTTAAGCCCCTTTCTCAGATGAAAAATATACTCCCTTCCATCAGATGAAATATCCCAACTTTCCGCCATAGCCGGCTTAATCCCCTCCACCGTATTGTCAACGAGGGGTTCAAAGACCATGTCCTGAACCGCCATATCTCCGGCATACAGATGGATGTTAATATCGCCCATCTCCGTTGGAGCGGCATAGGTCAAGTCTTTTTTTACTTGAATATTTTCCGCCGCTTTTGAATTACCGCCTTTTCCGCAGCCCGAAACCAAGATCCCCGCAATAATAACGAGGACAAGCGCCACCATTCTTTCTTTCCGCATGATAATCTCCTTATAATAAAATATCCTGGGATCAGGCTAAAATCACCGACCCAAGCAATTTTTTCGCATATTCATTGCGAACATTATACAATTCCGTAACCGGCGATTCTTCGACAATACTCCCATCGTAAAAGAATAAGACCCGATCACAGAGGTACGCCGCAGCCTGTATGTCATGGGTGATAAAAATATAACTCATGTCCATTTCATTTTTTAACGCATAAAACAGGTCCAGTATCTGGACCTGTATCGAGACATCTATGGAACTTACCACTTCGTCAAGAACCAAGAGTTCAGGGGTGGTGGATACCGCCCGGGCAATACACACCCGCTGGGCTTCACCTCCGGAAAGCTCATGGGGATACTTCTCCAGATAGCTCCCGTCAAGTCCGACCTGGGTAAGTAACGAGACCGCTCGGGCGCTGAGGGAGCTTCGGGTCCGTCTTTCCATCATGATCAGGGGCTCTATAATCGCCTCGTACACAGTATAGTTTGGATTAAATGAAGACGTATAATCTTGAAAAACAGCGCTGACCTTTCCTCGGCGCACCGCGGGGTCCATGACATTCCTGCCGTCATACAGCACCTGTCCTGAGGAGGGTTTTTCAATACCCAATATGAGCCGGGATAGAGTCGATTTTCCGCTGCCGCTTTCTCCGATAATCCCCAGACATTCCCCTCGACGCATATCAAAAGAGACATCCTTCAGAACCGCTGTGGTTTTGCGGGAAAATAATCCCCCCTTGTGATAGGTCTTGCGGACATTTTCTACGGAAAGCACTTATACCGCCTCCCTCATAATCGTTCTGAATTTATTTCCCAATGCCATCCGGGTTCCCACCAAGTACTTTGCATATTCGCTTTTGGGCCCGCGGAAAATATCCGCGGCGCTGCCGCTTTCAACAATACGGCCCTGCTTCATAACCACTATATCATCCGCCAGCGTCTTAACCAGCCCAAGATCGTGGGATATGAATATCAGCGAGATCCCGGTTTCTTTTCGTATTCTTATCATCTGTTTGATAAGCTCAAATTGGGTGATCGAATCAAGGGCCGTGGTCGGTTCATCGGCGATGATAAGGTCCGGCTTTAAGGCAATGCTCAGGGCAATCATGACCCGTTGCAGCATACCCCCGGAAAGCTGATGCGGATATTTCTTCGCGATATCCTCCGGGTCTTTTAGCATAAGAGTCTCAAAAATACCGGCCGTCATCCGATATGAGTCCTTTTTATTTAATCCCAGATGCTCTTGTAATACCTCATAAAGAAAGGTTCCAATGGTACAGGAGGGATCAAAGGCGCTCATGGCGTTCTGCATGATCATAGAGAGACTTTTACCACGGAGCTTCCGTAAATCACGGGTATCCTTGTTTATGAGTTCTTCCCCCTTAAACATAATGCTGCCCCGGCTTAAAAGACCGGAAGGGTTGATCCCCATAATCGCTTTACAGCTTACCGACTTGCCGGACCCGCTTTCGCCAATGATAGCAAGACAATTATCGGGTTTTATCTGAAAGGAAATATGCTCCACCAGGGCCTTCCCGTGCTTATAATCCCGTACCTCTAAATCCTTAACTTCCAATAAGTTCATTTTGCTTTCTCCTTTGCGTCAGAAACAATTTCTTTTCCCGCCTGTTTTCATGTTTAGTATCCAGCGCGTCCCTGAGGGCGTCGCTAAAAAAACCTGAGGCCGCGGAAACAATCATAACCGCCAGACCCGGCGGCAGCATAAGGCTTGGCCGGCTGAGCATCACATCCTTTGCCTCATTGAGCATCATCCCCCATTCCGGCGCAGGAGGCTGAATCCCGAGGCCCAGGAAGGAAAGGCCGGTTACGGTTAATATCATGGAGCAGAGGCTGGAACTGGAAATAATCATGATTTCCGGAAAAGCGACCGGTACGATATGCCGCAGAAAAATAGCGATACTTTTGTTCCCGATAGCTTTTGAAAAATAAATATAGTTCATCGTGGTGTATTTCATCACGACGGTTCTGATAACCCTCGCATACCAGGCCCATTTTAACATCACCGAAGCGAGAAGTATATTGAACATCCCTGTCCCCAGGAGCCCTATGATCGCCAGGGTCATGACTTCTCCGGGAAATGAGAGGATAACATCGCAGAGGCGCATGATAATCTGATCTGCCAAGCCTCCAAAGAAGCCCGTGATGAAGCCGAGGATAGTGCCGATTACCACGGTAATGATCAGGGCCGCCATAACCATAAGCACACTGGTTCTGATACCGAAGATGAGCCGGGAAAGGACACAGCGCCCCAGATGATCCGTTCCCAAAGGATACTCCCAGGAGGGAGCAAGGAATCTTGAGGCGACATCCATTTCCGCGGGATCCCTGGGGGCAAATACCGGAGCAAATATACCGAGGATGATAATGACCAGGAGCACCAGGCAGCAAAAGACGGCGGCCTTGTTTCTAAGAATTTTACGGACTATTCCCATAGCTATTGCTCCCTCAAGCGAGGACTAATTGCCGCGTTAACAATGTCGGCGAACAAATTGAAGCCTACAAAACAGACGGCAAGAATCAACACGTAAGCCTGAATGACAGGTATATCCTGGCTAAAGATGGCAACGACACATATCCGCCCAATACCAGGCCAGCCAAAAACATTCTCGACTACTACCGTTCCTGCCAGAAGCCCTGGAATCGCGAGAAAAAACGCGGAGACCGCGGTTTGTAAAGAATTTTTTAGTATATGCCTTATCAATACCGATTCTTTTAGTCCGCAGGATCTTCCGTAGCTTACATAGTTTTCATGCTCGTTTTGTATCATTTCTCCCCGTATAAGACGCAAATAATAGCTAAAATAATTCAGGCTTAAAACGAAAACAGGAAGTATAAAACTAGCAGGGCCTTCTTTTCCTCCGGCGGGTAAAAGATTAAGTTTAACCGCTATCCCCCACATGAGCAGGGTTCCGATCCAATAGGCAGGCATGGCATTCAACAGAAACATGACACCCCTGGTTATCCGGTCAAAAAGACCTCCCTCAAATTTCGCGCAAAAGACGCCTAAAACAAGAGAAAGCAATATAATAAAACCTATTGCCGCTAATGCCAGTTGAAGGGTGTTTATAAAACCGGGGAGTATAATATCTCGTACCGGTTTCCTATAAACGTATGAATCGCCAAAATCAAAGGATGCGCAATTTTTTAACCAGTCCCCATACCGCGTTAAAAAAGGTTTATCAAGTCCCAGGTCAGTTCTTGTTTTTACCAGAAGTTCTTCCGACATTCTGTATATACCGCTGGCATTGATTACCGATACCGCGACATCTTTTGATGATAGATTTAACAGAGAAAAGGACAAAAAAGAAATTAATACGAACAGCGGGACAGCCAAAAGCATCCTTTTTATAATGTAGCCGTACATTTATATCTCCTTAGAATGAAGAACCTCTGGTTTGTACCTTTACCGCCGATACGTTATCTGTTCAAAAGGAATCTCCCACATGGTCTGATTAAAGCCGATATTATTAAGGTAAGGCGGTGCTATGAAGGTGATAGATTCGTAGGTGAGGGGTATAAACAAAGCTTGTCGGTGAATTTCTTTGAGAACATAGGTATAGAACTCCTGCCGCTTTTCCTCGTTAAATTCAGCGACCGCAGCATTTACATTTGCCATAATCTCAGTGAAATTCTCCAAGCCCTTAGTCGCCCCCAAGTATGTATCTTCCGCATTAAGACCGAGTAAAGAATTATGCGGATCATAGGGCAGTCCCTGACTGTAATCATAAAGTAATTCAAATTCCGGGGTAAATCGCAATACCCGTAGAACCTGCTCAACCCCTTCCACATTAACTTTTACGCCGATTTTTTTGCATTGGCTTTGGATATATTCACATACCGGCTTTTCCCCGGCCTTGGTCACGGTGTAATTTAAGGTTATTTCGAGGGGTCTGCCATTTTTAGAGCGATATTCCCCATTCTGAACCCAGCCCGCTTCATCAAGCAGTTGCTTTGCCTTTTCAATATCCACCGGGCGCTTTTCCAGCGGAATATCAGCGTATGGAATATTCGGAGCGAAGTAGGTATCCGCCGGTAAGTCCATACCCTTGCTTATATCCCGTGCGATTTGGTTCCGGTCAAGGGCGTACCATATAGCCAGGCGGACAGGGATATCTTTTATCGGGGAAGCGGTATTATTCGTGTTGACGATTAACATCTTGGTTGCTACCGGATCGCTTCGTACTACCTGATATTTATCCGATTTCATGATCTGCGCCAGCGCATCCGCATCAAACATATCCGCGCCCCAGTTAGTAAACAGGATATCCAGTTCCCCTTTTTCCAGCGCTAACAGGGTGGTCGCCCCGATGGGCAGTACCCTCCGCGTAAGTTTTTCAATTTCTGGTTTTCCTTTATAATAATCGGGATTCGCCACAAATACCGCGTAATCATTGGGCACATGCTCTTTAAGTATCCAGGGTCCGGTTCCCGCATGGCCTGAAACACCATTTTTTGTTTCACCGTCAATAAAACATTTTGGTGAAATGAAACGGAACGGTCTGGTCAGCCCCAATTCAATTAATGCGGGGTAATAGGCTTCGGTTAAAACCAGCCTAAAGGTATACTCATCAAGAGCCTCATAGCTTTTTATCTTATTTGGCAGTCCCAGCCAGGTATGCCAATCAATGTTGCTCATTAAGGCATCAAAATTAAGCTTTACCGCCGTAGCGTTAAAAGGCTCCCCATCGTGAAATGTAAGGCCCTTTCTAAGATGGAAAACGAACTCCTTCCCATCAGGGGAAATTTCCCAACTTTCCGCCATAGCCGGCGCAAAGCCTTCCGGTGTGTTGTCAATGAGGGGCTCAAACACCATATCCTGAGCTATCATCTCTCCTGCATAAAGATGGACATTAATGTCTCCCAGTTCCGTTGGCGCGGCATACACCAATTCTTTTTTCACCGGACTATTCTTCCCCGCAGTACTATCTGATTTGCCTTTCCCATTGCACCCCGAAACCAACAACCCCGCCATAAGCACCAGGGCCGCCAAAGACATCCACGATTTTCCACGCATCTTGGTCTCCTTAAAGAAAAATAAAATATAGATGGTAAGGAGTTCATCTCCAGGGAGAAAAAGTTTTCTAACGAAACAATTCCCTGTATCCCTTCACGGGAAATTTCAACAGACAACGGGAGAAATCGTTCAAGACCAACTCCCTTCGTGGGAGAAGCTTATAGAGCGGACGGCTACATACCGTGGAAAGTATTCTAGCAAAAAAAACGAATCCTGTCAAGCGTTTATTAAACCACTTCCCCCCTCATGGACTTTCCTGTCCCCAGGGCTTATTCTTGAGGTATGAATACCCTCGTTGAGAACATAGATCCCGGTTCTAACCGGTACGGCTACGGCTTCATCCCCCCCTCCTCCCTCCCTCCGGGGGAGGACGAATACTATATCCGCAACCGCCAGTTGGAGGCGCTCTATCCCGCCGGGGAAGGGCGGCGGCAGGACGAGTACCGGCCCCTCCGGGCGGAGGAGATCCGCGGCCTGGAGGCCAACCGGAACCGCTGCGCCGCCTGGGAGGACGTGCTGGTCCGGGAGGGCTTTGACCCCGGCCTTGTCCAGGACTGCATCTTTGCCGGGCTGGTGCGGATAGGCCGCCTGGACGGGGGGAGCCTCCGCTGCCACGATTACCGGCTGCCCGTGGGCCTCAGTTACAGCCGGATCATCTCCTGCGA
>JAITBE010000281.1 GCA_031283755.1 Spirochaetaceae bacterium | reverse complement strand
AAAAAGGCTCGTAGTGTTCTTTAACATTGATGCATTATAGGCAAACAATGATTTTTAGTAAACTGAGGCTGTTCCAAAACTTCAGTTTTTAGCGGTCCCTATTGGTACAAAATCCGATGACTGCCAAAACCGGCTTCATCAGAGGGAATATAAGGGAAATGAAAATTCCGCCGCTGGTTTTCCCGATGGGAAACCGCGCCAAAAGTCTGCTATGTCCCCCACGAAATCTGCCCCGGCGAGACCTTACAGCCCGCCCGCCGGATCCGGCTATGTTACCGGCAGCGCCCGGCCCCATGATTTTTCCCGGTAGACCCCGTCCCGGACCGCGAATTCGCCGTTGATGATCACCTGGGACACCCCGGCGGGGGGGCTCTCGCCGCCGCCTTCGGCAACGGTGTTCCGGTCAAAGAGCACGAGATCGGCGTAGTACCCCGGCGCTATCAGGCCCCGGTTTTTAAGGCCAAACCGCCTGGCGGCCTGACTTGTCATCTTGCGGATCATCCTGCCCAGGGCTTCCGCCTTCCCCTCCCGGCTGAGGCGGAGGAATTTGGGGAAGGCGCCGAAGGCCGCGGGGTTCTGCATCCCCTCATCGGTGATCCAGGCATCGGTCATATAGGCGGTTTTGGGGTGCCTGCTGAGGAGGTCGATGATCCGGTCGTTCATGTAGCTGTACATGATCACCGTGGTTTCCGGGCCTGTTTCATCTATCACCTTGATATAGGCGTCGAAGGCGCCGGTTCCCTTTTCCCGGGCGATTTCGCTGATCCGCTTGCCCGTATATTCCGGGTGGGCGCAACCGGCCCAACTAACCTGTACGTCGTCAAACCCGAAACCCAGGAGCTTCCTCGTGGCGAAGATCTCCGCCCGCAGGCGCAGCCGGACCGGAAATTTCCGTTTTTCCTCCGGCGGGAGTCCCCGGTACCATGCGGGCAGGACGACGGTGATGGTACTGGCCCCAAAGTCGAAGGGGTAGATGTCGAAACTCAGGTCCAGGCCCCGCTCATTGGCCCTGTCGATGAGGGAAACGGTCTCATCCAGGGTGTTCCAGGTGTTTCTGCCCACAAAGATCACATGGGACAGGTGGGTTTTGGCGCCGGATTTTTCGGCGATTTCCAGTACCTCGTCCAGGGCGCGGAGGTTATGGGCCCTGCCGAAAAGTTCCGGGTAGGAGGTGGAAAACCGGGAGAGGGCCCGGGCGTGGAAGGTGATGGGCTTGTGGCGCCGGGCGGCCGCTTTCGCCAGCCGCAGCAGTTCCTCCGGGCCGCCGTACATGCCCGGATCGTACATCAATCCATAGGAAAGCCCGGCGGCCCCCGCCTCCAGTTCCCGCTCTATCAAGCCTTCCATGGCGTCCGCTTCCGCCCCGGTTAAAGCGCCGGGACCCAGGCCCCGCAGGGAGGTACGGATCGTGCCGTGGCCGCAGAGGCAGGCCATATTCACCGGGGAATACCGGTCCACCGCCGCCGCCCAGCCCGCAAAGGTGGACACCGCTTTATAATCGGGGTTAGCCGCGAAAAAAGCGAAGAGGTCCCCGCCGTAGGGGGTGTTGGGATCGATGCCCACGGTGGAGAAACCGCAGTTCCCCGCCACCTGGGTGGTGATCCCCTGTTCCACAAAGGGCCTGATATATTTCTGCGCGTTGGGCAGGACCCCGTAAAAATCATTGTGGGAATGGGTATCGATAAAACCCGGACTCAGGGTGAGGCCCGCCGCGTCCAGAACCTCCCCGGTATAACCCGCGGGTTCCCGGTCAAGGACGGCGCCGATCCGGTCCCCCTCCACCAGTACGCAGCCGGTTTTGGCGTTTTCATCCGCGCCGTCAAAGATCTCCGCGTTTTTAATCAGCAGTTCCATGATCTTCCTCCAATACTACACTGTCCCGTTGCCACAGGGAATCCGGCCCCATTTTCAGGCAAAAGGGCAGGGCGGGGAAACCCGCGCCGTTAAAAAGATTCACCCTGACGTAGGGTTCCGCGGCGTACCGTATTTCGTCCACCGCCGGGCCGCCGGGCTTGATAACCAGGGCGTCCCCTTCGGTATGGGCCTCAAAACGCCGCACTTCGGTATTCCGGGCAAAGAGCTTAAGGCTCTGCCTGAGGCCCCTGATCCGGCCCTCCCGAATGTGGAGCCCGTTGTCGCAGCCCTCAAAACAAAGCCGGAGGGAGCCGTCACCCCCGCGCCTGAGCCCCCGTATCCGGGGGGAGCGCCAGGGGACATCAAAGCCGTAGATATTCGCCAGGGCCGCCGCCGCGAGGCGTTCCCCCACCGGCCCCTTGTTACCGGGGTGGATGTTGTACCGTTCTCCCAGGTCCATGGTGCAAACCATCCATGTATGGGGTATGGTGTCCGCAACCTGTTCCTGCCGGCGGCGCAGTTCGGGAAAGCTGTCCCCCCGCTGAAAATGGTCCCGCTCAAAGGCGGCAAGCTGGGCAAAGATGAAGGGGAGTTCCTCCCCCCAGGCCCGCCGCCAGCACCGGATGACCAGGGCAAAAAGCCGGGAATAGAACTCCGGCCGGACATCGTCCCCCTCACCCTGGTACCAGATGACCCCCCGGCAGGTATACCCCGCGATGGCCGATACCATGGCGGCGTAAAGCCCGCAGGGACGCCAGGGGTCTCGGGGGCCTTCAAGCTGGAGATCGAAAAAGCCGGGGTTTACTTTTTTCAGGGCATCCCCCAACCAAATGGGTATCCTGCCCCGCATATAGAGGTCAAAGGCAAAACGCATGAAGGGGGACCAGCCTTCGGCCTGGGCCTTGGCGTAGGCCCCCTCGTAGGCTTCCCGGTCCTGGGTTTTTATCCGGCCGTAGTATTCGGTCCGGAAACGGGCCAGTTCCCCATCGGCCTCCAGGGCCTCCTCCCCAATCCAGGCAAAGGCGGGGCTGCCGCTCCAGTTACAGCTGATGATCCCCACCGGTACGCCGGGCCCCAGCTTTTCCCGCAGCCGGGCCGCGAAGTAGTAGGCCGCCGCCGAAAACAGAGGGGCGTTTTTCCGGGAAAAAGGAAGCCATACCCCCTGGGCGGCAAAATTCCCCCCGGTAAAGGGATCTCCTTCCCGCTGTCCCTCCCAGCTCCGTTTGGGAACCTCAAAGAAGCGGAGCAGCGGGTCCGGAGGACGGCGGAAAACCTCCCGGCGGTGGTAGTCGTAACCCAGGGCGAATTCCATGTTGGACTGCCCGCCGGCTATCCAGACCTCTCCCACGGCGACTTCCTCAATGGTGCGTACCGGTTTATCGTCACAGAAGAGGGCCAGGGCGCCGCCGGAGGAAGCCTCCATCGGCGGAAAGCAAAGTTCCCAGGCGCCGTCCTCCCCGATAGGGCCGGAAACCTCCGCCCCGTTCAGGACCGCCCTTACCACGCTCCGCGCGGGTCCGGTCCCCCATATCCGAATGGGCTTTTGACGCTGGAGGATCAGGTAATTCTGAAAAACGGCCGGCAGGGTCAGGACATCTTTCATGAAAGCCTTCCATTCAATTTGGTCTTTCTGTATAGTAATACGGAATATCTATAAAGGGAACCGCCGGAAATCCCGGTTGGATTCCCCTCTGAAACTGAAGTCTTCAGAAGTTCCCTCATAGAAAAGACAGGAGGTCCCATGATGAAAAATACGCTTCGGGGCCGGGTTGTCCTGGTAACCGGGGCCTCTTCCGGCATCGGCGCCGCGGCGGCCCTGTTGTTTGCGGAGCGGGGCTCCACTGTTTACTGCGCCTCCCGCCGGGGCATTTTGCCCGGCCAAAGTCCGAATCCGGATTCCGGGCCGGGACAAGCGGGCATCCTCTATCCCCTGTCTATGGACCTGACCAGCGATGCCGCGGTTACCGCCGGCGTTGAGGCCATCCTCCGCCGGGAAGGGCGGCTCGATGTGCTGGTCCATGCCGCGGGAGACGGTCTTGCCGGTCCCATTGAGGTCAGCGCCGCGGAGGACGCCGCCCGGCAGATGGATGTCAATTATTTCGGCGCCCTGCGGCTGCTCGGAGCGGCGCTGCCGGCTATGCGGAAACAGGGAGAAGGCCGGATCATCCTCGTGGGGTCCGTGGGGGGGATCTTCAGCATCCCCTTCCAAACCCTCTATTCAAGTTCCAAGGCGGCCTTGACCATGCTGAGCGACGGGCTGCGGCTGGAACTCAGGCCCTTCAATATTCAATGTTCCGTCATCCTGCCGGGGGATGTAAAAACCGGCTTCACCGCCGCCCGCCGGTATGTCCGAACCCCCTGTCCCGAAGCCTATCAACAGGCCATGAAACGGGCAATTTCCGTTATGGAACGGGATGAGCAAGGGGGTATGGGTCCGGAGAAAGCCGCCCGGGTTATTGTGAAAACCGCGGAGGCCAACCGGCCCAGGGCCCGGTTGGTGGTGGGGGGCGGCTACCGGGTTCTGGTAATGCTGAACCGCCTGCTGCCCTATTCGATTGTGGAAAAATTGATCCGCCTCACCTATCTGAAATAGGAACGGGCCTGGGGTTGTCCTGAAAACAGCCAAGTCTCCGGACAGCCCCAACAATCCTATCGATCTTTGGCGGTCCGGAACCGCAGCAGACAGATCCCCATAACCAGCAGGATCGGAAAGCCTATGGCCGCCAATAATCCGGTGGTAAGGGCCGTTTTATTCATAATCACCCCCACTAAGCCGGGGCCGGCGGCGCAGCCTACGTCACCGGCCAGGGCAAGTACCGCAAACATAGCGGTTCCGCCCAGGGGAAAAACCCGGGAAGCCAGGCTGAAGGTTCCCGGCCACATCACCCCCACCGACAGCCCGCAGAGGGCGCAGCCTGCCAGGGAAAGCAGGGGGAAAGGGGAAAACACCGTGACGAGGTAACTCATAATACAGACGGCGCCGGAGCAGAGCAGGATCCGTTCCAGCTTGAAATCCCCCTTTTGAAGGCCGAAAAACACCCGGGAAAGGCCCATGAGGACGGCGAAGGCGCAGGGGCCCAACAGATCCCCCATGGTCTTGGAGACCCGCAATCCCGCCTCGGCAAAAAAGGAGGCCCACTGGGACATGGCCTGTTCCGAGGCGCCGGAGCAGATCATCAGCAGGAAAAGTATCAAAAAAACCTGCCGCCGCATGAGCGAACCCAGGGGTATGGCTTGGGCGGATTCTTCTATGAGGGTTTTCATGGGGGTTTTGGCAAACAAAAAAACATTCCCCAGGGGCAGCAGGGCCCACAGCATGGGGAGGTAGCGCCAATGCTCGATTCCCGCCAGGTTAAAATACAGGGTGGATAATACCACCACCATTACATATCCCCAACAATAGAAGGAATGGAGCAGGCTCATCGCCGCAGCTTTACGCTCCCCGGGCAGGGCCTCCACAATGGGACTGATGATCACCTCAATCAGACCTCCCCCCAGGGCGTTGATAAATACGGAAATCACCAGGCCCCCATAGGGATCGCTCATGCTGAAGGGCAGGATCCCCATGGACACCAAACCGGCGGCGCAGAGCAGATGGGCGCTCACCGCCGCGATCCGGTACCCGATCTTATCAATAAAGTGGACCGCGGCAAAATCGACCAAAAGCTGGATGGTAAAATTAAGGGAGATGAGCAGGGCCAGGCGGCTTAAGGATATATCAAACTGGCGCTGAAAGGTTAAAAACAAAAGGGGGGCCAGGTTATTCACAATAGCCTGGCTGATATATCCAAGGTAACTCGCCGCCAAGGTGTGCCGATAAGTAAGTGAACGCATAGGGAATAGTACCTGCTCCGGGGGTATGTTGACAAGGGACGGGCTTAATTATAGCATTTATAAAAGAGAGGTTTTTTTCAAAATGTCATAATTTGAAAACGCCTCCGGACTTATCGAAAACGCCAAGGAGTTTATGTGGCTAAAGAAGAAGCGATAGAAGTAGAAGGAGTGGTTCGGGAAGCCCTCCCCAATACCATGTTCCGGGTGGAACTGGACAATCAGAACGGGCACCTCATTCTTGCCCATCTTTCAGGAAAAATGCGTAAACACTATATCCGTATCGTTCCCGGCGACCGGGTACGGATTGCCCTTTCCCCCTATGATTTAAGCAGGGGCCGTATTATTTACCGGGAACGGTGAGCCCAGGTTCCCGCGCGGCAGGTACCTTAGCCGCCGTTAAACTTTACCCCGTTATTTCCTTTTTTTAAAACCACCCAGGTAGCTCCCGAGGCCCCGTCAACGGCCTTACCGTGGCCGCTTTCTCCCGCGAAGGGGCATTGTTCAATAAAGACACGGCAGATATCCTTCAGAACCCCCTCTCCATTGGAATGACTTCCCTTTCCGTGAACGATGAGGACCTTTTCAAACCCCCGCTCCCGGCTGTCCCGGAAAAAATCCACCAGGGCGCACCAGGCTTCGTCCCGGGTCAACTCGTGCAGGTCCAGGGTCGCATCGGGCCGCCGGGAGTGGAGCCGGCGGCGGCGTTCCCCGGCATCGATTTCCGGTCCGTCGATTGCGGTGTCCTTATCATACACCGGATTTATTCTGAGCCAGGCGGTCAGGGGATCCACCTTTTTCAGTACCTCCCCCTTGCTCCGCCCGGCCGTTTCCGGACCATCATCCCCTTTCCGGGCCATCCGTTTTAACCGGGAAGGGTTCTGCTTTTTCCCCGAAGACGCGGCGGTTCTCCGCTCCCATTCGTCTAAAATATCCCCAAAATCCATGGCCTAACCTTGCTTAAAAGCTGCTATACCTTATAACGCCGGGGAGGTTCTATGGTTACGGTACCGTGGCGTTTACTTTTTGCCTTACTGGCAAAGACCCGTGGGGGAGCGGCAATTCCCTCCGCAAACTACCTGTAGAGTCCGCCTCCACAGCCCGTGAACGTTCTGTTACGGCGGGGAATTCCAGAGCCGTTTGCGGGGGGAATTGCCGCTCCCCCACGGGCTTTAGCGGGTAAAAGGCAAAAGGCGGACGCTTTACGATGGGGGAAGATGCCGAGGGGGGGAAGGGCGCTGCCCTGCAAAGAGCCGGGACGACGGCGTTGCAGGGGACATATTGAACTGGGGGGAGTCACCTCTTTTTCGTCATTCAACCCCTGCGACCCTCGCAACGTCTTCATCTCCCAGCCTCCGCAGGCGAATTCTACAGGTCAGCCCGCCGGGGATTTCCCGCTCCCCCGCGGGATTGAGCGGCTAAGGGTCAAAATGCCGGCAGGCGCCATGCGTTGCCTTGTATTTGTTCTCCGAATTATATAGGCTGTCATGGCAGAGGTGCGGAGAAAACCCTATGAACACAAACCTTATCGCCGTTATCAAACGGATCATCGCCGAACAGGGGGAAGCCATACTGACCGACGGGACGCGGCTTAAAGGTTATGTCGCGGATTACGCTTCCCAGGAAAGCAAGGTGGAACGCCTTGCCTTTGGCCGCTGTATCGAATATGGCGCGTATAACGAACTAAAGGCCGCCCCCGATGTCCCGGCCCGGCAGCAGGCCAAGGCAGCGGTGGCCCTTACCGGTGGGTCGTATGCCGCTTTTGCCTCCTCCATCTTTGTCTCCGGTTCCGATGTCTATGTCGCGGGAGCGGCAGGTGGTAAAGCGGTCTACTGGAAAAATGGCCGGAAAATAGCCCTTACCGATGGGACGTATGAAGCTTATGCCTACTCCATCTTTGTTTCCGGTTCCGATGTCTATGTTGCGGGATATGAAAACGATGGAGACCAAAGTAAGTATGGGCGAAATGGCAGGACAAAATACTGGAAGAACGGCAGGGAAGTGATCCTTACCGATGGGACGTATGAAGCTTATGCCTTCTCCATCTTTGTTTCCGGTTCCGATGTCTATGTGGCGGGAT
>JAITBE010000254.1 GCA_031283755.1 Spirochaetaceae bacterium | reverse complement strand
GGCAAGCGCCCCCCTCGGGGGGCGCTCAAATATTAGGCGTAATTCTCCTCGTATTCGGTCTTTTGTTCCGTGTGGGCTTTAATAACCTCCGCGGAACGGAGGGGCGTTACCAAGCTCACCACTATAAACACGATGGCGTTGATGATTATCGAAAACAGGCCCGAATGCATTCCCCAGGGGACCTTAACCGCCGGAACAAAGGTGAAAAGACAGATCAGGAACACCCCCGCCACAAGCCCCGCGATGGCTCCGGGCGCGGTGGAACGTTTCCAGAACAGGATCCCCACGGTGGGCACAAAGATCTGGGCGGTGCCGGACATGGCCACCAGGCCTATGGTTACCAGGAAACCGGGGATAAAAACGGACATAAAATAGGCGATCAGGGCAAACACCAGGATGGACACCCGTCCGATGAAGATCAGTTTTTTATGATCCGCCTTGGTATTGATATACCGCTGGTAAATATCCACGGTGTAAACCGCCGACATGGAGTGGATCTGGGAATTGGCGGTGGACATGGCCGCCGCGGCTCCGCCGGCGCAGATCAGGGCCGCCAGGGCAAAGGGGGCGTATTTGAAGAGCATCACGGGGAGAATCTGATCCGCCACCGCCACCCCCGGTTCCAGCACGATCCCGGTGTTACCCACCAGCATGGAGCCGATATACGCAATGGCCGCAAAACCCAGGAGAAAGGGCATAAGGTTAAAGAGCCGGGACGACTTTACCGCGTACATCCGGGTCCAAAGCTGGGGTCCCATAAAAGAACCCAAGGGGGTGATGATGAACATAGAAACCCACATCATGGGGCCAAAACTCCCTTTGGGTCCCGGCAGGGTCAGGGATTCAGGAGCCGTCTGCTTAAGGGTCTGGAAAAGCGCCGCGGAGCCCCCAACCTTCGCGGCCAGATAGAATCCCGCGAAGACCATGCCGAAGAACAGCAGAACCCCGTAAAAAATATCCGTCCAGGCCACCGCCCGCAGCCCGCCGGCCCATACATACACGATGATCACCGCGTAAAAGATAAGGCCGCCGATCTTCCAGGGGATAAGGCCGCCGGAAGAAACCTCAATAAGATAAGCCCCGCCGGTAAGCTGAATCTGGAGATAGGGAACGGTAAAGACCAGCATCACGATGGCTACCAAATTGGCCAGCGCCGGGGAACCGTAGAGCTTCCGGAAAAAATCGCTGGCAGTGATACAGTTGTTTTTATGGCCGAAGAACCATATCCGTTTCCCGATAAAATAATAGAGGAAACCAAAAAGGAGGTTCCAGGCAATGGCGGTCCAGTAGACCGGCCCCTGGGCATAAAAATACCCGTTGGAACCTAAAAAGGCGAAGGCGCTCCACCAGGTAGCGGCCACGGTAAAAAACACCGCCACCGATCCCATGGTCCGGCCCTGAACAAAAAAGTCCTCGGTAGTGGGCAGAAGTTTTTTATTGGCCACCAACCCCATACACAGAGGGATAAACATAAACAAGCCTAAAATGACTATTGCGCTCACATTCTGCAGCATAGGATCCTCCTAAATTTCTTTTCCGGTAAAATTTTTGCCCTTACCCCAATTGGTTTTATAACCAATGAACATAAAGACCACCATAAATACCCACATGATAAGGGTGAAACTATAGATAAAGGGCAGTCCAAAGAGCATGGGGTCTATTCTGTTAAAGAAAAGAACTCCGGGAAATTCCATTATCAAAAAACCGATAAAAATTAAAAGAAACAATAGAATTCTGCCGGGATAAACTTTTTTTGCCATATGCTAACCTCCAATGTTCAATTTAAGCTTTCTACGAAAACTTTTAGGCCGAACAGCGGTTTCAAAATCCGCTTAAATTTTGAAACCGCCTGTCTATTTATATAATCCCCTGTTACAGGGCATTATAAACCAGCTTCCCCCCCACATAGGTCTGCAGGGTTTGTAATTCATGCAGCCCAAAGGGATCGATGGCAAAGGGATCCTGGGATATAACAATAAAATCGGCGAGCATACCGGTTTTGAGTTGTCCCTTCCGGTTTTCCTCAAAGGCGGCATACGCGCTTCCCCGGGTGTAAATTTTCAGGGCCTCTTCCAGGCTGATTCTCTGGCTCAAGCCCATGGGTTCCCCGCCGCTGCTGACCCGGGTTACCATGGCTTGCAGCGCCTGATAGGGGTGCTGGGTCCCGCAGGGGTTATCCGAGCTTGCCCCCACGGGGATCCCTTGGTCTAAAAAAGAACGGTGGGCGAACATCCTTTCGATACGGTCCCCATAGGGCCCCATTTTATCGCCGTGTTCCCACACATAGGAGATAAAGGGGCATACCACCACCCCCAGCCGCTTAATTCTCTCCAGAATTTTATCGTTCACCACCGTACAATGGGCGATCCGGTGCCGGGGGTCCCGCCGGGGAGCCGCTTTCTGGGCCTTTTCATAGGCGTCCAGAACCATCTCAATGGCCCGGTCGCCGTTGGCATGGATCTCCATCTGCATCCCTGCCCGGTGGGCCTCCATGACCAGGGGCTCTATTTCCTCCGGGGTTTTGGTGGGGATCCCGTAGTAATCCGGCCGGTTAAGGTAGGGCTCACTGACCCAGGCGGTATGCCCCGCGATAGCGCCGTCCACAAAGCTCTTGAGCCCCCCTATCCTAACCCAGTCGTTCCCAAACCCGGTGGAAAGGCCCAGCTGTTTTATCAGGGGGAGGTTGATATCCAGGATGATCATATACACCCGGACCGTCAAAGCTCCCGTATTATGGGCCTGGATATAGGCGCGGATCTCCGGGGGGCCGGTCAGGGCATCCCCCACACTGGTGATCCCATACCGGTTATACTCCTTACAGGCGAGTTCCAGGGCTGTTAAGTACTGCTCCGGGGTATAGGGAGGCACAAAACTGGTACCGCCCCCCATTCCGGTAACAAAAAGAAAATGGGCCTCCTCTTTACAAATGCCGGTCAATTCCCCCTGGCTGTCCCTTTCAAATTCCCCGCCCTGGGGGTTGGGGGTACTTCCGGTGATCCCCGCCAGGGAAAATCCCTGGCTGTTGACTATCCCCATGTGGCAGGACTGGGCCCGGATATGGACCGGATGCCGGGGGGAAACCTTATCCAACTCCCAGCGGGTGGGAGGACGTTTCTCCGCCAGCTTCGCCGAATCCAGGGAACCGGCCAAAATCCACTGCCCTTCGGGGGTTGTTTCCGTTGCTTTTTTTATAATCGCCAGAACATCGTTTATGGATTTTACCTTGCCGGAAGAACAATCCTCCTGCAAAAACTGCTTGCCCCGGAGGGATAAAAGATGGCAATGGGTATCGTTAAACCCGGGCAGGACCGGCCGTTCCTCAAGGTCGATGACTTTGGTATCAGGACCTTTAAAAATTTCACAATCCTCCCGATCGCCTACCGCCAGAAATTCCCCCTGCCGCAGGGCCAGCGCCCGGGCCCGGGGGTTGTCATCATCCATGGTATAGATGTTTCCGTTAACAAAAATCGTATCCGCGTACCACATATCCGGAACCCTCTTTACAATAATGATATTTCTGTCTCATTTGAAACCGGCTCATGCAGGAAAAAACAACTTGTGTATAATAATACAGAAAAGATAAAAAGGCAAGGGAAATCATGGCGATATTTGTATTTTTATACAAATATACATATTCCTATGGTCCGGAAACCCGGCTGCCTCCCGGACAACCCCAAATTCCGTTGAAATACCCCAATTTCACAACAGGGGACTAATCCGCCGGGGGCCTGTGGAACTCCGTAAAGCCGGCGTCCGCTGCCAGGACCGTATTCAGGGCCACGTTGATACCCCGCCAGGCATCCTCCACCGGGGTAAACTCCTCCTCACAATGGCTGTGGCCGTCTTTACTGGGAACAAAGATCATGGTCGTGGGGAGCATCTCCGCCGCGTACTGGGCGTCGTGCCCCGCCCCGCTGTAGATTTTCATGGAGGAATACCCCAAGGCCTTGGCCTGTTTTTCTACCATCTTTACCAGGTCCCGGTTAAAGAGGACCGTTTTCCGGGCCCAGGCTTCCCGGTAGGCTACGGCGCATTTATCCAGCTTTTTGGGGAGGCCCCTGATCGCCTTGACCACCTGTTTGATCACCTCCGGGTCCCGGTGCCGGGCATCCAGGGAAAACTCCACATAATCGGGAATAACCGTATGAACACAGGGATGAACCACCAGTTCTCCGGTGGTATAGACCAGATTTTTATCCAGTTTATCTAATTCGGTATGGAGGTATTTAATGGCGTCCGCGGCGGCCAGGAGGGCGTCCTTCCGGTAGGACATGGGGGTAGTCCCCGCATGATCCGCCTGCCCGCGGGTGCTTATCCGGTAGTTTACCATACCCACAACCCCCTCTACCACGCCGATCTGCTTTTTTTTAGCCTCTAAAACAGGCCCCTGCTCAATATGGAGTTCCAGCATCATAGCGTAATCCCGGGGGTTAAGCCGGTTTGCCGGATCCCCCGCAAAGCCGCCGGCCTCCAGGGCCTCCCCAAAGGTTTTCCCCTCAGGGCTTTTGGACAAGAGCATGGCCTCCTTTTCAAATTTGCCGCAGAGGATCCCGGAACTCATCATTGCCGGGGGATAGAGGGAACCCTCCTCATTGGTCCAGACCATGGCGGTAACAGGATGGCGATGGGGAATTTTATCCCGCACGATGGTCTCCGCCACCTCCATGGCGGCGATCACCCCAAGGACCCCGTCATAGTTGCCCCCGTTCCTCACCGAATCCAGGTGGGAGGCCATAACAATCCCGGGCAAGGCCGGGCCGGACCCCGGAACCGTGGCATACATATTGGCCAGATCATCGGTAAAGACTTTAATTTTAAGGGCCTTCATCCGCTTAACAAACTCGTTTCTGGCTTGAATCGCCTCTTTAGACAGGGAAAAACGGGTTATCCCCCCCCGGCCGGCGGCTCCAAATTGGGCAAAGGTTTCAATTTTATCTTTTACCCGCTCCTTATCACAGATGAACATGATCTTCCTCCTTTAAAAATCGGAACCGCCACCCGGGGCAGCGGCTCCCCGGAACCGGTGAATATTTGCCCATTCTCCCCCCGGACAAGCAAAAAATCAAGGGGCGCGGAATTTTTTCGGCCGCGCCGCACGGCCCTTCCCGGACTACCGCCGGGACCCGGCCCTTTGCGGCTTTCAAAAAATTAAAATAGCCTCCATTGAAAATATGCATAAATATTCATTTTTTTTCTAAAAAACGGTAAAAAACAGTTCGATTTTGTATAAAAATACTTGATTGTTTCTTCATTTTTTTTTAAAGTAGAGGCGCAACTGAGTTGTTGCAAAACCGGATCTATGCCGGGCTTAATTTAAAAAGGGGCTTTGACCCCTCACAGGAGGAGGAGAAACAGCATGAAAAAAACCACTGTTTTCCTAGGAATCTTTTTTTTACTGACCCTGTCTACACTGATGGCCGGGGGGGGTGGAGAAAACACCATCAAGATCGGTTTTAATATTCCGTTAACCGGTGATTCTCCTAAGGTTGGCGAAGGCAGTAAATATGCCGGGGAACTTATTAAAAACAAAATCAATGCCCAGGGCGGCCTGGAGGTCAAAGGGAAAAAATACCTTTTGAACTTTATTTATGTGGATAATGAACTCAAGGCGGAATCCGCGGTTCAGGCGGCCATGCGGCTGATTGAGCAGGACCAGGTTCTGGCGGTGATAGGCCCCCAGGGCTCGGGCAGGGCCATTCCCGCGGGCCAGATCAACAACGACAACCGTACCCCCATGGTGTCCGCCTGGTCCACCAACCCGGATACCACCAAAAACCGGCCCTATGTGTTCCGGGCCTGTTTCCTGGACCCCTTCCAGGCCCCGGTGGCGGCCAAATTTGCCAAGGAACAGTTTAAAGTTACCCGGACCGCGATCCTCTATAACCTGGAAGATGATTATTCCAAAACCCTGGCGGAACTGTACCGGGACAACTGGGAAAAAATAAACGGTCCCGGCACGGTGGTGGCCTTTGAGAGTTTTGGTCAGCGGGATCAGGATTTTTCCGTCCAGTTGACCCGGATCGTCAATTCCAACGCGGAGATGCTCTACCTGCCGGTGTATTACAACTTTGTGGGGCTCGTTGTCCCCCAAGCCAAGGATCTGGGCTGGAATAAACCCATCATGGGGGCCGATGCCTGGGGTTCCGCGGATCTGTGGTCCTTGAGCAAAGGTTCGGTAGCAGGGTATTATTTTACCACCCACTATGCCGCCGCCGGAGCCGTGGGGAAAACCAAGGAATTTATCGACGAATATAATGCCGCCTACGGGTATATTCCCGATGATGTGGCGGCCCTTTCCCATGACGCCATTCTGATAGTCCTGGAAGCCATCAAAAACGCGGGGCTTACGGGCAACCTCCAGCGGGACCGGGAAAATATCAAAAACGCTATCGCGGCGCTGCGGAACTATGACGGCATCACCGGTAAGATGAATTTTAACGCCGAAGGGGATCCTGAAAAGGATGCCGTGGTGGTGCAGATCAGTAACGCCGGGGAATTTGTGTACGTAACGAGCCTGAAACCGTAGATTACGCGGGGATTAAGTTAGGAGGGAGAAGTGAGGAGTTAGACGGGGATAGTATAGTGAGAAATGAGCAGGGAGAAAGAAGTTTAGCTCCCCCCGCTCCTCCCTTCTTCCTCCTCATTCCTCACTTCTTCCTATTTCGGAGGTATTCTGTGTTGACCACGCTTCTGCAAAACATTCTTAATGCGCTCCAGTGGGGCAGTTTTTATTCGATGATAGCCCTGGGGTACTGTCTTGTTTACGGGGTTTTACGGCTTATTAACTTTGCCCACGGCGATATATTTATGACCGCCTGCTATATCGCTTTTTTCGCGGCCACAGCCCTCCTGGGAAAACTGGCCGGTAACGGCGGGGCGGTTTTCTGCCTTACCCTGATCTTAACCATGATCGGTACGGCCCTCCTGGGGATCACCATAGAACGGATCGCCTACCGGCCCCTGCGGAAAAAGGGCGTTAACCGTCTCTATGTGGTGATCACCGCCCTGATGGTAGGTTTTATTCTTGAGAACGGAAATCTGGCGGCCCTAGGCGCCAGCTCCCGGAGTTTTCCGGATATTATCAATAAACAAGTGTGGCAATTCGGCTCTATTATGATTACTAACCTGAAATTGATGGTTATTATCGCGGCCTTTGTGGTGTTTGGTATCCTGCAGTTTATTGTACAAAAAACCCTGTTTGGTATGTCCATGCGGGCTATTTCATACGATAAATTCGCCATCCCCCTTATGGGGATCCCGGTGAATCAGGTTATCACCTTTACCTTTGCCCTGGGATCGAGTCTCGCGGCGGTGGCGGGGATCCTCTTTGGCATGTCCTATCCGGTGTTGGACCCCTATATGGGAACCATCATCGGCTGGAAGGCCTTTATCGCCGCGGTGGTTGGGGGTATCGGGGATATCAAGGGGGCTTTTATCGGCGGTTTTATCCTGGGCTTTATCGAGATC
>JAITBE010000237.1 GCA_031283755.1 Spirochaetaceae bacterium | reverse complement strand
AGCACGATGAGGAGGATGAGCAGGGAAAGGACCAGGTTCATGGCCATGAGGGCGTCCAACAGCACCGTGGGCAGGGGGATAATGAGCATCATCACCACCGCCACCACCCCGACAGCTATAAACAGATCGGTCCTATCCCTGAAAAAGCTGTCCGCTATAATTCTTCCCGCATCTGACATATCCTCTAACGCTCCTTTCTTTTACCTATCCTGCCGGAATTAACCCCTCATGCCCCCAGGCCCTCGGCCCGGCGGCGTTCCTGGTTGATCCGCCATACCCCGGCCAAAATAATGGCGACGGCTTCAAGATACTGTTCCGGAATAAAATCTCCGACTTCCAATTCCGCATATAGAGCCCGGGCCAGAGGTTTATGTTCCACCAGGGGAACGGAATTTTCTTTGGCGATCTCCCGAATCCGAAACGCCGCCTCGTCGGCGCCCTTGGCGCTTACCTGGGGGCGGGCGGCCCCCCGTTCCGGGTGGTACTCCAGGGCAACCGCGTAGTGGGTCGGGTTGGTGATCACCACATCCGCTTTGGGTACGTTAATCAGCATATTCCGGGTTAACAACTCCCGCATCCGCTGGCGGAGACGGCTTTTAATTTGGGGGTCTCCCTCGTACATTTTCCGCTCTTCCTTGACCTCTTCTTTGGTCATCTTGAGGGACTCCCGGTACTGCCAGCGCTGAAACATAAAATCCGGAATGGACAACACTAAAAGGAGGAGGGCCGAAACAATCAGCATCCGCGCTGCCAGGGAAGCGATAAGACGTACCGCCTGCCAGAGTTCCGCGGTTTGTAAATTTACCAACCCCCGGATTTCGGAACGGATAATAAAAAAGGCCACCAATCCGATAATCACCATTTTAATGACGGATTTGATAAAGTTGAAAAGCCCTTCCATTGAAAAAAGGGTCCGCTGAAAATACCGGCCGAACCGGGGGACTATTTTTGAAAAATCGGGGACCAGGGGCTTGAGAGTAAAAAGCGGCCCGGTCTGTACCAGATTGGCAAAGATCGCCGCCGCTACAGAAACTGCCGCTATGGGCAGGGCCAGACGCGCAAAATAAGAAAAAAAGGCCCTGGCGATGATCCCGTCTTGGGTGGGGTCCAGTTCCGTTGCCCGGGAAAAGAAAATCCGGATCATCTCCACGCAGGTCCTGAGCATCCAAGGGGCGAGGAAGAGAATGGCCAGGGCGGGGAGAAGAAGGATCAAGGCCCCGGTAAGTTCCTGACTTTTAGCGACCCGGCCCTCTTCCCGGGCCTTGCGGATCTTGTATTCCGAAGGTTCCTCGGTACGGCCCTCATCTTCCGCGGCAAACCACTGAAGGTCCATGGCAGCGGCCAGGATACGGGCGGGGTGGATCCCCTCATCAGGCTGTGTCCACACCCATTCCCCCGGATCGAAAGCCGGGCCCTTTCTTCGGTATGCCCTCATACCGTACCCCCTATGGGGACGCCGATCCGGGTGTAGAGGGTTTCGATCACCGCAAATCCCGATTCCACCACCCGGCTAAAGGCCTCCACCATAAAGGGCATGGTGACCAGGATCAGCATAAAGGCGATGGTGATGGATATGGGAAAGCCCTCGGTAAGGATATTGATCTGGGGGGCCGCCTTGGAGATAAGCCCTGTGGAAAGGGTGGTAAGGAAAAGGGTCCCCAGGATGGGTATGGATATGACCATGGCGTCTAAGAAAAGCCGGGAGAGCCCGGCGAGGAGCATCCCCAGGACCGCCTCCCGGCCCGTTATCAGGGACATGATACTCACCGACTGGATAGATCTCCAAAACCCCCCGAGGAACAGTTTCCCGAATCCCCCCAGAGAGAGGAACACCAGCATAGCTACCAGGTTAAGGTACTGGCCCATCAGGGGATTTTCTATTTGGGAAAGGGGATCAAAGGTTTCCGAAGCGCCGAAACCCATTTGAAGGGAGAAGAACTGACCCGCGGTGGAAAAGGCGGAGAATATAATGGTCATAAAAAAACCGATAATAACACCGATAATCCCTTCCCCGATAACCAAAAACACAAAACTCAGTCCAAAGGGCGGTATCTCCCAACTGCTTACCAGGGCGGTGGGAAAGGCCGCATAGGCGGCAAATCCCGCCAGGGCAATCCGGACAACCTGGGGGTTTACATCGGAAGAGAGAAGGGGGGCGGTTTCGATCATAGCCAACGCCCTGGCGGCGATTAAAAGAAAAGCCGGAGCCGCCCGTAAAATTTCATCAATTACCGCTCGTTCCATACCTTACCTTTTATTACCGCGCCATAGACGGAATCATCCTGAAAAGCTGGATCGTATAATCTCCCAGGGACGAAAACATCCATCCCCCCAAAAGCCCTAAAACCAGAAGAATGATCATCACCTTAGGGACAAAGGTCAGGGTCTGCTCCTGAATAGAGGTGGTGGCCTGCAGGATAGCCACCACCAGTCCCACCACCAAGGCGGATAAAAGGAGGGGCGCCGCCAGCAAAAGCACCTCTAAAATCCCTCTCTGCAGGAGGGTGGTAACATCCCCAATACTCATTCCCTGTCCCTACACAAAGGAACGGACAATCTGGTCCGTCAAAAGCCCCCAGCCGTCTACCAAAATAAAGAGGATCAACTTGAAGGGCATGGAAATCATCACCGGGGGAAGCATGATCATCCCCATGGACATAAGGGCGCTGGCTACTACCATATCAATGACAATAAAGGGAATAAAGAGAAGGATCCCTATCTTAAAGGCCACGGTTAATTCATTGAGGATAAAGGCGGGGATCAACACATAAGTAGGAACATCCGCCAGGGTGTTGGGCCGATCCAGGCCCCTCATAGCCATAAAAAGCCGGATATTATCGGGATTTCCCCGCATTTGCCGGTACATAAAAAGCCGCAAGGGGCCTTCCGCTTCCCGGTATGCCTCTTCTACGGAAATGGTTCCTTCCCCCAGGGGCCGGAAGGAATTATTGTAGATCGTGTCCAGGGTGGGCCACATGATAAAAATGGTCAAAAAAAGGGATATTCCCAGGAGCACCTGATTGGGAGGGACCTGCTGGAGGGAAAGGGCCCGTTTGATAAAGTCCAGCACAATAGAGATCCGGAGAAAACTGGTCATCAGAATGATGATACTCGGGGCCAGAGACAGGACGGTAATTAAAAGGAGAAGCTGGAGGGAAAAAGCTACCTCCCGGCCCGATTCGGGATTCCTGATGGTCAAATCAATGAAGGGGATCACCGGATCCGCCGGCGGAGTGGGAATATCCATGGTCCCTTGGGTGGACATATCCGGAAAGGGTAAAGTTTGGGCCTCTATAGAGAAGGGGGTAAGGAGCAGAAAAAACAACACCCCCGCCGGAATAAAGAAACGGGACATTTTCATAGGCCCCGCAGCCTTTCCCGCCGTTTCCGTACATTTTCCGGGGACGGGCTGGGGCTTTCTCCGGTTCCTCCGCCCAAGCGGCGCAGCAGGTTTCGAAAATCCGGGAATTTTCCCGTTTCGTTTGTTTTCAGGGAATCATCCAAGAGCATGGCGTCTATGGTTTCCTTATCCCCTATTTCGGCGATCAGGGAAACCCCGCCGTCACCGGCCCCCACAAGCCATGCTTGTTTTGGACCTACGGAAACCACATGCACAAAACAGTTGGAACCTAAATGGGCGGTAGCCACTATTTTTAGATAAGGATTTACCGCTTCCTGGGGACGGGAAATTCGCTTCAACAAACCTTTGAGGAAGAAAATAGCGATATAGATAAACACCGCCACCAAGGCAAGAACCACCACCATTCGCAGAATGATGGGAAAAACCGATACTTCCCCTTCCGGAAACATTTCCGGAGGAGCATCGTCGAGGGGTAAGAATTCCTCCGATTCCGGCGGAACAGAGTTCCCCGGAGCTTGTTCCTCCAGTTCATTGACACCCGGAACTTGCGCGGATAATAAAAATACGTTCCCAGCCACCCCCCCGAAGATCATGATCAGGGCGGCTATAAAAATACCTAAACGATTCAGTTTTTCCCCTCCCAAGTACAAACTGACCCTTAGAGTCTTAAATAACTATATCGAGAACCGGCAGTTTTGAAACCGGCTTTGGAATTTTAAAACAACCTTTTTATAAACTAAACCTATTTTTATTTTAATTCTACCCCATTTCATTCATTCTTTCCATCGGAGAAACAATTTCCGTAACCCGGACTCCGAAATTTTCATCAATTACCACTACTTCGCCTTTGGCAATAAGTTTATGGTTCACCAATATATCCACCGGTTCACCGGCGAGTTTGTCCAGCTCTATAATGGTTCCTTCCCCCATCCCCAGAATTTCCTTGATAAGCTTCTTCGTGCGGCCCAATTCTACGGTCATCTCCATGAAGACATCCATGATAAGACCGATATTCCCCTGTTCCTGGCTGGTGGCCTGGGGTACCAGACTGGGAAACTGGACTTGCTGAACATTGGAGGGCTGACCCATGGGTGTCATCCCCATCATGCCCCCCATATTATTAGGCATAGCTCCTCCCATCATTCCCATATTCGGCATATCCATACCGCCGCCGAAGAAACTTGCTCCCCCCGCGTTGGGTGCCGCCGGAGCGGCGCCCGCGTTTAACGCCTTGACTATATCCCTGGAAACACCGGAACCGAAAATCTCCCAAATTTGGTGTTTTTTTTCATCTCCCAGACTAAGTTGGTAGGTGGCGGTCATAAAATTGTCCCCTGGAAGGGCCGCCGCCGCCTTAGGCATATTGGCCGCTTCCGGAGGGGTGGATGCGATTGATTTATTCCCTGTTTTTTGGGTGAGGGCGGTAATCTGGGTCCCCACCAGTTGGGAAATTACTTCTCCGATCACCGACATGGTCATCGCGTCCAGGGTGATATTTTCCTCTTTATTCATAAGGCTGGCGATGCTTTTGGCGGTATCCTCGGACAATAAAAACATATGTTCCCCGGGAAAGCCCGAGGTAAAATCCGCTTTGACCGCGGTAACCATATCGGGAAGCTGCCGGAGAAAGTTGTCCCGGTTGGTAGATTCAATCTGGGGACCCGTAAGGGAGACCTCTGCACCGGTCATCATAGAAAGATTGGAAGATTGGGCGTCGACGGTGGTGGTAAGGAAATTTTGTAACGTCCGGCGATCCTCATCGGAGACGCCCGGACTGGCGGCGGCCGCGGCACCGGAGGATCCAAGGCCGCCCCCGGAGGAATCTACCCCTGCCAACAGGGCATCTATTTCATCCTGTGAAAGAGCGCCGTCGCTCATAATATTTCCTCCCCCTCAGACGCAAGCTCTTCAAATTCTTCCTGCTCAAGCTCCGCTGTTTTCTTTAAAATTTGCACGGCCATTTTTTTACCGATAACCCCGGGCCGGCAGAGGAATTTTTTCTTATTGCCGATATTGAGGGAAAAGGTATCCCCCACCCGGACATTGTAAAGCCGTATCACATCCCCCATCCTAAGGGAAAGCACATCCCGGACAGGGATCTGGATCTTTCCAATCTCCGCTACTACATTAACATCGACTGTTGCAAGCTTTTCCTTAAGTACATTGAGGTTTTCCGTGGTGGTTCCCCGGCGGACCGAAGAATACCAGAACTGAGCGGAGAGTTTACCGATGATAGGCTCAATGGTTAGGTAGGGTATACAAAAGTTCATCATCCCCTCCACCTCCCCCACCTTGGTTTCCAAGGTTACGAGGACTACCATTTCCGTGGGGGGCACAATCTGTGCAAACTGGGGATTCGTGTCTATCTGGCCCAGCCGGGGCCGGAGGTCTATCACCGTGGCCCAGGCCTCCCGCATATTCCCCAGGATCCTGACGATGATCCCTTCCATAACCGACTGTTCTATATCGGTAAGCTCATGCTGCGGGACCTTGGTACCCTCTGCGGTTCCGCCGAAAAGGCGCTCAATGATGGAAAAGGTAATGGCCGGGTCTATTTCGAGAATTGCATTCCCCTTGAGGGGGTCCATGTTGATAATCGCCAGAGTGGTGGGGGTGGGGATGGAACGGATAAACTCTTCATAGGTCAACTGATCTACCGAGGCCACGTGGACGTGGACCATGGATCGGAGCTGAGCGGAAAGACTGGTGGTGGTCAACCGGGCAAAGGTCTCGTGCATGATCGAGACCGTACGAATCTGTTCCTTGGAAAATTTATCGGGCCGCTTAAAATCATAAATTTTGATTTTACGGGTATCTGCCGCGGGCCTAAAATCCTCAGGCTCCGTTTCTCCGGCGTTTATCGCGGTGAGTAGCTGATCAATCTCATCCTGGGACAGAACTTCTGTCATTTCCCTTCCCTGGAGTTTTTCATTGAAAAACTCCTAAGACAAAAACCGAAGATTTTTGTCACTTCCTCAGATGAAAACCAAAGGGTTTTATCACATTTCCATCACATCCAACTGATTAAACAGAATCATTCGAGCTTTGGCTGTGTCAAGTACCCTGGTGTTCAAGTACTCGATAATTTCCTGTTTTAACTGGGTTTCGTTTTCGGGCTGCAGTTCCACCGCATATTTACTGCTGAAAAAACTCCGCACGAAATCCCGAAGTTCATAAAGCCGGCTGGTCAATTCCGTGGCCGCCGCATTATTATTTAAATCATACCCGATAACCATATCTATTACCACCGCGTTAGGGGTCAGATCCCTGGTACGGGTCCGGACTACCCCTATGGCGGTAAACATGGTATATTCCGGCCGTTTCCCAATATAGGGGGAGGTCGGATCGGCAACTACCGTCTGGGATTTACCTCCCCCGCCCAGAATATTAACGGTGATAACCACCACGGTTACAATAAAAATAAGCGCCCCCAGCCCGATAGCTATAAATTTAAATAAATTCGGCAATATCGCGGCCAAGCCGGAAGACTTTTTAGAAGAACTCTGTGCCCCGGCGGAGTCATCACCACCAAGATCAAGATCATCACTATCCGACATGTCCTAGTACCTCCGCTTTATCGGACTATAAGGGTCCTTTATTGTAATAGTACACAAAAATTTCATTCTATGCAAATTCATTTTAAGAGTCTTTAATAACTTCGGCGTATCCCGGGGGCTTTTTTAGTTTTTCTTGTTCCAAAACCCTGGTTTGGGGTTCGAAAAAGCCGATGCCGGCCCCTATACCATCAGCAGGGTAGGGTTTTTTTGTGAGGTTGTTTCAATTAACCGGTTTTTGTAACTGGTTTTTAGAAGGCCGTTGTTTCGGTCTTTACGGTATTTCCAGTGGATATATGCTACCGTTTAATTCTTTGGTTTTTGAAATTGGTTCTATTGACAGAATTCTATTTTGATCACAAAATTAAGATAAGAAGGTTTTTGAAATTACTTTATGTATAGAGATATTCTAAAAACTTCGGTTTTCGGAAATATTGTCTTGAATTTAGAGGGAAAAGCGGATTTTTTAGCCGTTTTTCTCCAAGCTGGTTTTAAGACCGGCTTGTTTAAGAATAATTGGCGGGGAAAAAATGAGAAAAAATTTTGTTGTTTTGTTTTTTATAATTTGTTTTTTTGCGTCCTGTAGTACCATTCCTAAAAGCCCCTCAGAAAAGATATCGTCGGGGTTTGCGACATATAATATAGATGAACCCGGTTTAAAAGCCGCTCATGCGGAGCTGGAATTTGATACCCGGGTACGGGTAACCAACATGAACAATCAACAGGCCGTGATTGTTACCATCACCGAACGGATCCCTTTTGATCCTGATTGGATTATCCATATCGGTAAAATGGCGGGAGATAATATCGGGATAAGCAAAACCGATGCTACCCCCGTTAAGATCGAGGTTTTAGGCCGCCCAAAATATCCCCGGCATCCAGTTGAAGGTTTTCTTTTGGAGGAGATTCCGGAAATTAGCGGATTAACAGATCCTCCGGTTCTGGTGGGGCCTTCTTTATAATAAAAATTCCCGCCTTTTTTCCTGAAAGCAGTATTGGTATGGCCTTCACCTGTTTCAAGGTCTTGATTTTCGTCAGGATGGCGGCCGCCTCTTGGGCGGTGAGGAGAACCAGGGTTCCGGCCGGTTTTAGTAACCGATCAAAGATTCCAAGAGTTTTTTCGTAAAATTGTCCCAGGGGTATCCGGGTGTTTTGGTACAAACCCCAGGGGGGATCGGTGATGATCTTATCTACTCCCCCTTCGGGCAGCCATGAAAAAATATCGCATATGTCTGCCTGTTGTATTCGGCATCGGTTCCGGAGGGTCCCCCGGATTTTGTTTTGGGTTATTTTGACAGCCTGAGGGTCCAGGTCAAAGGCCCAAAATTGTTTGAGGGGAAAGTGTTTTAAACCCTCGCAGGGAATGGAACCGTACCCGCAGAAGGGATCCAGGAGGGTGTCGTTTTTTTTCGGAGCCGCGAGCCGGCACATCAGATAGGCCAATTGGGGGGGTAATTCCCCGGGGTGCAGGACTTTTTCAAAGGAAGGGTGTTTGGTCAGGCGCTTCATAAAAATCGAGAAGCCTTCCCGCCGGTATAAAAACCAGAATTCCGTATCCGGTCTGGTTCTGTTTACGGATAACCGGGATTGCCGGGTAATAAAACGCTCCGTTTCCCCTTTGATTTTTTCATTGAGGGGAACGAGTTTATTTTCATAGGAACCTATGATACGAAAGGACCGGATCTTTTGGTTGTTGCCGGAGATCCGGGGATCCGTTTCCCTGATTTTACAGGCCCTTTTCATGTGGGATTCCAGGGGGTTTTCCGAACCAGGGTTTTCAATGATGCTTATCACCAAAAAAATATTGTTAAAACAAAAAAAATTTAACCTGTCATAGCCACAGTGGGTTTCAAAAACAATAGCCCCGTCGAGCAGCTTTTTTATGCGTACATCTTCCAGCCGCTCCCGTACAATGGTTCCTACCAGTTCCTGCAGACCGGGAATAAACGAAGCGTAATATACAAAAGTCATTTGTCTATAGGAACCCTCAGAAAATCCCGGTCGGGTTTCCCGAGGGTCCTTGTAGGCGCTGAACGGCGTCTGTACGATATGCTGGCTGCATCCGGTGGTTCCTCCACAGGTGTCGGGGGATACCTGCATCCGTCTTAACTGCACCCAGTGGTTCCTCCGCAGGTATCGCACTTCATACAGGTACCATTCCTCACCAGGGTAAAGGAGCCGCAGGCGGGACAGGGGTCTCCCTCGTAACCTTTTATCCGGGCGTGGGCTATCCTTGCGGCTTCGTCCCTCCGAGGGGAAGCCGGTTTTTCCAGGTCCACGAGCCCCGGTCCACCGGTGTGTCCCCCCTTATCCGGAACTGCTTCCGAAAGGCTAAAGCCTGTACCGGCCTTTCGGTGCTTATTCCGGGTCCGGTCGGTTTCCGATTCCCCTCCATTCCCCTTGGTTCCGGTGGCCAGGAGATCCTCCGGTTGGACCTGGGCAAGATCCGTCCGTTTCAGATAACTAATGGCCAGGTCCCGGAAAATATAATCGATGACGCTGGTAGCCATCTTCACATAGTCGTGTCCCTGGACCAGGCCGTTGGGCTCAAAACGGCTGAAAGTAAAGGCATCCACATATTCTTCCAGGGGAACCCCGTACTGAAGCCCCAGGGAAACGGCAATGGCGAAACTGTTGAGGAGACTGCGGAAAGCGGCTCCTTCTTTATGCATATCCAGGAATATTTCCCCCAGCTGGCCTGAGTTATATTCTCCGGTCCTGATAAAAATGGAATGCCCCCCTATTTTTGCCTTTTGAGTATACCCGGACCGGCGATTCGGCAGGGGTCTTCGCGCCTCCCGGGGCTGCCCTCCGTCAGGGGCCCGTTCCTGGGGGGGTGGAAAGTCCGGCTGTTCCAGGTCCCGTTGAACCGCCAGGATGGTATCCGCCAAAGGATCCGTACCCGGGGCAAAGGAGGAGAGGGGTTGGGACATCTTGGAACCGTCCCGGTAAAGGGCCACTGCCTTAAGGCCGTTTTTCCAGGCCATCATATAGGCCCCCTTAACGTCTTCGTAGTCTGCTCCGTTGGGCATATTGATGGTCTTAGAAATAGCCCCCGAGATAAAGGGCTGGACCGCGGCCATCATGCCGATATGGGCCTGCCAGGGTATAGAACGGCGGCCGTTTTTCCCCGAGGGGGTAGCGGTATCAAAAACCAGAAGGTGTTCCTTTGTTAGATAGGGGGCGCCCTCCAGTCCCATGGCGCCGCAGGCGTATTGCTCCGCCTCTTCAATATCCCCGCCGGAGAATCCCAGGTGTTTGAGGAGGCTGAATCCGGAAAGGGCCCAGGTTGACTCCGGCACTTTGAGGATTTTTTCCACAAACTCCCTGCCCAGGACCCAAGGATTAAACACCCCCTCCAGATTTATGGCGGATTTAATTTCTTTCTCCGCTTTAGCCAGGACTTCCGGCGTAAAACCTTTGGCCGCCAAACATTCCGGGGTTATTCCCGGCATCCCTTCCAGGGTTTTCCATCCCGTGGCATAGGCGATAATTTCATCAATTTCTTTCGAGCCGTATCCCAGGGCCTCCAGGGCGGGGGGTACCGATTGATTAATGATCTTAAAATACCCCCCTCCGGCAAGTTTTTTAAACTTGACCAGGGCAAAGTCTGGCTCCACCCCGGTGGTATCACAATCCATGAGGAGGCCTATGGTTCCAGTGGGGGCTATGGCGCTTACCTGGGCGTTTCTAAACCCATGGGCGGTTCCCAGCTCCAGGGCTCTATCCCAGGAAAGACGGGCCGCTTTCAGAAGATCCGCCGGACAAAAAGCGGGATCGATCCCCTGGGGTGGGGTGTTGAGGCTTTCGTATTCCCCCGGAGGGGTCTTATAGGCGGCCCGGCGGTGGTTTCGGATTACCCGGAGCATGGTTTCCCGGTTTTCCTTGTACCGGAGGAAGGGCCCCAAACTTGCGGCCATCCGGGCTGACTGGGCATAGGCCTCCCCGGTGAGGATCGCCGCGAGAGCCCCCGCTACCGCCCGGCCTTGCGGGGAATCATAGGCCAAGCCCATCAACATAAGAAGGCTCCCCAGGTTGGCGAACCCCAACCCCAGGGTCCGGTATTCGTAGGAAAGTTCGGCGATTCTGGGGGCAGGGAATTGGGCCATCACCACGGATATCTCCAGAATACTGGTCCAGATCCCAATGGCATGGATGAAACCGGGAATATCAAAATATTTTTTCTTCCGGTCGTAAAAAACGGTGAGATTGATCGATGCCAGATTACAGGCGGTATCGTCCAGGAACATATATTCGGAGCAGGGATTGGAAGCCCGAATCTCTCCCCCCGCGGGACAGGTGTGCCAGTCGTTGATAGTGGTGTGGTATTGGAGGCCGGGATCCGCGCATTGCCAGGCCGACCGGGCCGCATCTTCCCAAAGTTTCCGGGCCTTAAGGACCTTAACCGTTTCTCCGGTAACCCGGGCGGCCAGGTTCCAGTCCTGGTTCTCCAGAACCGCCCTCATAAATTCATCGCTGACCCGAAGGCTGTTGTTGGAAGATTGTCCTGAAACGGTATTGTAGGCTTCATCGTCCCAGGCGGTGGAAAAGAGGGCGGTTTCTACCCCTTCTTCCCCTTGCTCAAGCCGCCTGAGAAGCTGATAAAGATAAGCCGGAGGAATGGCGTCCTCCAGAGCGTTCCGCAGCGCCCCGGTGAGTTCCCGGTTTTTTTCTCCTTTAAAACGATCCTTTTCCGGTCCCCGGAAACCGGCCAGGGCCTTTTTGATCTCCTCCAGATTTTTTTTAATAACCCCGGAACCGGTTACCATGGAGGCGACTTTGTGTTCCTCCTCTGCTTTCCAGGTAAGGTACTTTTCTACATCCGGGTGGTCCGCGTCGAGGGCCACCATTTTGGCCGCCCGCCGGGTTGTTCCCCCGGACTTAATCGCCGAAGCAGACCGGTCCCCGATTTTAAGGAACGAGAGTAGTCCCGAGGAGATTCCTCCCCCGGAAAGACGCTCGTTTACAGCCCGGATCCGGGAAAAATTGGAACCGGTCCCGGAGCCATACTTAAAAAGCCGGGCCTCCCGGGTTACCAGGTCCATGATGCCCCCCTCGTTTACCAGGTCGTCCTCCACGGAAAGGATGAAACACGCATGGGGTTGAGGCCGTTTATAGGCGCTGTCTGATTTTTTTACCCGGTCTTCGGCGGGGTCGAAATAGAAATGCCCCTGGGCCGGTCCATCTATGCCGTATACCGCATACAGTCCCGTATTGAACCACTGGGGGCTGTTGGGCGCCCCGATCTGATGGGCCAGCATATAGCACGTTTCATCGTAAAAGGCCGCCGCATCATCTTCGGTATCAAAATACCCGGTCTGGCGCCCCCAGTCCATCCAGGTATAGGCCAGGCGATGGAACACCTGGCGGGCATCATGTTCCGCCCCGTCCTGGGGCAGATATTCCCCGGGATCAGTCTGATTTTCTCCGGTTTTTTTCGGTGAACCAGCCGGCTTTTTCCATTCGTAGATCTTATCCGCCGGGACTCCCGCCTTGCGGAAGTATTTTTGGGCCAGAATATCCGCGGCAATTTGGCTCCAAAAGGAAGGAACAATTACCGTCTCTTCAAAAAAAATGACCTTGCCGTCGGGGTTGCGGATCTCGCTTTTTCGTTTTTCCCACGTAATATCCTTATAGGGACCGGATTTTCCATCCGTAAACCACCGTTCAAATTTCATGAAACTCTCCCTTGTACTACAGGTAATATTTTATCTCTATATTTAGTGTCCAATATCTAGTGTATATTTTAAATAATACCTTAAACATACACCATATACAGGGGAGGTATCAAGAGTTTAGCGTTGAAATCGGATATATTTGGTAACCGGCACCTAACGCTCTAATTTGCGGTATACATACCGGTGGGGCCGTTCAGCGGCGGCGCCCAGTTTTTCCCGCCGCCATGTGGTATATTCGGACCAATTACCGTCAAACCATATTACCTCCCCGTCCTCAAAGGCCAGGATGTGGGTGGCGATCCGGTCCAAAAACCAGCGGTCGTGGCTTATCACGAGGCTTACCCCGGCGAAGGTGTCGATGGCCTCCTCCAGAGCCCGGAGGGTGTTTACGTCCAGGTCGTTAGTGGGCTCGTCCAGGAGGAGAACATTGGCTCCTTCCTTCAACATCAACGCCAGGTTCAGCCGGTTCCGTTCCCCCCCGGAAAGAATGCCGGTCTTTTTTTGCTGATCCGATCCGGAAAAGTTGTACCAGGAACAGTAAGCCCGGGAGTTTACTTCCTTGACCCCTCCAAGCTTTATCATATCCAGTCCTCCTGAAAGCTGTTCCCAGACGGTTTTTTCCGGGTCCAGTCCCTGCCGCATCTGGTCCGCACAGGCCAGCTTGACACTGTCCCCCAGCCGGATCTGTCCCCGATCGGGGGTAACTTCCCCGGTGATGATCTTGAAGAGGGTGGATTTTCCTGCCCCGTTGGGGCCGATGATCCCCACGCAGGCCCCGGGGGGAACGGTGAATTCCAGGTTTTCAAAGAGGAGTTTCTCCCCATAGGCCTTGGTGAGTTCCCGGGACTCAATGACGAGCTGTCCCAGCCGGGGCCCTGCGGGGATGGTGATCCGGTTTTCGCGGATTTTTTCCCGCTCACCGTCCTGAAAGAGCTTTTCGTATTGGGCGATCCGGGCCTTGCTTTTGGCGTGCCGGCCCTGGGGACTCATGCGGATCCATTCCAGTTCCCGCAGCAGGGTTTTCCGGCGCTCGCTTTCGCCCTTTTCCTCCCGGGCCAGGCGGGCTTCCTTCTGTTCCAGCCAACTCGAATAATTCCCCTTCCAGGGAATCCCCTCCCCCCGGTCCAGTTCCAGAATCCACCCCGCCACGTTATCCAGGAAGTAGCGGTCGTGGGTTACGGCGATAACTGTACCCGGGTACTGCTGAAGGTGTCGTTCCAGCCAGGCCACGGTCTCCGCGTCCAGATGGTTGGTGGGCTCGTCCAAAAGGAGGATATCCGGCTTCTGTAAGAGGAGCCGGCAGAGGGCTACCCGCCGCCGTTCTCCCCCGGAGAGCTGATCTACCCCCTGGTCTCCCGGAGGACAGCGCAGGGCGTCCATGGCAAGTTCCAACCGGCTGTCCAGATTCCAGCCGTCGGCGGCTTCTATCTTCTCCTGGAGCGCCCCCTGGCGCTCCCCGAGCTTGTCAAAATCCGCATCCGGGTTACCGAAGGCTTCGCTCACCTCGTCAAATTCCCGCAGGAGTTCCACCAGTTCCCGGACCCCTTCGGCAACCACCTCTTTAACGGTTTTTCCCGCTTCCAGGAGAGGCTCCTGTTCCAGGCAGCCGATGGTAAAACCCGGGCTTACCGAAGTTTCCCCGGAAAATTCCCTGTCCGTCCCGGCCAATATTTTGAGGAGGCTTGATTTTCCCGATCCGTTAAGACCAATCACCCCGATTTTGGCCCCGTAAAAATAAGAAAGGCTGATATCCTTTAAAACCTGCTTGGGTCCGTGTTTTTTGGAAACCCGATACATGGAATAGATTATTTTTTTATCGTCCGTCGTTGGCATATCCCTACTTTAACAGAATTAATGGGAGTTTTCTAGGCAGGCAGGAAGGGGAAATTCCCCGGGTAAAAAATACCCTTGCTCTGATTTGGCGGTTTCAAAACATCGGATTTTGAAACAAATTCAACTCATAAACCAAACAGCCCACCAGTGACACACCGCCCCGGCAAGGACAAAGATATGCCAGGTTACATGGGTTCCCCGGCGGTAGGGTTTACGGTACCAAATGGTTCCTAAGGTATAGGCGGCACCCCCGGCAATTAGGAGAATGAGGCTTATGAGGGGGAGTGAACGGAATAGGGCGGGACCACCGGCCGCCAACAACCAGCCCATCAACAGATAGACCACAATCTCCGCTTTTTTGAGGGGCTTATAATTCACCGCGTAGAGAACTATCCCCGTTACCGCCAGACCCCATTCAATACCAAAAAGGGTCCAGCCCCAGGGCCCCCTGAAACTGATCAGACAGAGGGGAGTATAGGTACCCGCGATGAGAAGGTAGATGGCCGAATGATCCAGAATACGGAATATCCGTTTTGCCCCCTCATGCTGGATTGCGTGGTAAAGGGTGGAGGCGAGAAACATACAAACCATGGCGGCAGTAAAAATCACATAGGAAACGACCGCCGTCCCCTTTTCTCCGATTCCCCCAAAATAACCTTTTGCCCGCAGAATCAAAAGAACCAGCCCCGTGATGGCTAAAAGCACCCCCAGGCCGTGGAGTATGGAATTGACGATTTCCTCTCCCGGTGTTTGAAAGGGGAGGGGAGAAGGGATGGGATAGGTAGTACCCCGCATATTCATAGGTATTATGACACTTTTTTGGGATCATGGTTGCAACCGGAAAGGAAATCACGGTTCCTGCCGGAGATCCCATCCATACCCTTTCCCCGGGTTTTTACTTCCCCCTAAAAGACAGCTCAAAAGGGGAAGGCTTTCTTCCAAGGCTTCTTTAAGGGACCAGGGAGGATTATAGATAACAAGACCACTTCCATAAAGGCCCCAGGCTTCTGAAATTCCTTGTCCTGTATACAATTCCGCCTGCAGACGATTTCCCCCGTAGAGGGACCAGAGCTGTTCCGGTAGATCGGTACTCTTCCCCGGAGGAAATTTTCCTTTCCGTCCCAACAGGGGATACCAGATGATGTAACATCCTGAAGAAAACCGTCCCAGGGCGTCTTTTAAAATTTCCGGGAGGATCCTATAATCATCTTTTATTTCGTAGGACGGATCGATAAAAACAAGGGCCCTTCGGGAAGGGGGAGGAAGCAGGGCTTTTAGGGCGGCGAGGCCGTCTTCCCGGCGGATTTGTAATCGGGGATCCTCCAGAAACCGTTTCTGTAACAAGGTAAAATCCGCCGGATGGAGTTCAAAACAGACCCCCCTGTCCTGATCCCGAAGCAGGGCCGCCATAATAGCAGGAGAACCGGGGTACCGCCTTATATCGGCGGTATGGTTCCGGGGGTTAAATTCACGGACTAAGGTAACTAAAGACCGCACCAAAGACGGCAGGGTCCCCAAGGTTTCTTTCAGCAGTGGGGTTATACCCTGTTCCCACTCCCGGTTTTTGGCGGCATACCCTTCAATAAGGTTATAATAACCAGCTCCCCCATGGGTATCAATACAAAGCAGGGATTTTTCCTTTTTCTTGAGATACTCAAGACAGTATATTAATACCCCATGTTTGAGTACATCCGGAATATTACCCGCATGAAAGGCATGTCTGTAACTCAGCACTCTTTATCCTTAGGTTTATATTTTATTTTAACCGCATATAAGGTTGAATCGACGGTTCCCTTAGGGATACCTAACACCTTCGCAATCTGGCGGTTCGTTGCGTCCAGCCGCATTATTGAAAGCCGCTTCCGCATGGATTCCAACCGTATCCTGGCCCGGTTCAGGCGGTCCGATATTTTTTTTTGAAACATCGAACCATCAGGAGCCGCGAGCATCCGTCTTTCAAAGGAAATACACCGGTAAAACTGGCAATGGATCCGTTCTTTGAGCCCATGAATTTGTTCTTCCTTGTCCGTCCGTAATACCCGCAATTCGTTCATCATATCCTTTAACTTATCCGTTTCTATTTTGATAGCCGGGGCTACCCGGGAGATAAAATCATCGGATACGAAGTGGTAAGATTTTAACAACAATATCAGGATCTGCTGGGGATTGGAAACCGGTTTATATGCTGTTTTTTGTTCAGGATAATCAGGTTCGGTGTTCCGGACCGACAGTTCGTTTGCCTTTTCCTTCCACCAGGAATGTTCCGATATAGAATGTTCCGTTTCCCGAAAATGATACTCCCGGGAAGAGTAATATACCAATGCGCCTATATACGCATCGAAAGAGGTCCCGATATCTTTGTACTTGTCGATAGCTTTGCTGATTCGGGGATACAGCCAGCAAAGATAATCGATACAATCGTCCCTTTTCCATTGATAAAGGTGAAATTGTTTGTGGTTATTCAGGACATATTGAAAGATCTGTCCTTCCAATTGTTTCTTATCAAGAAATCCGGAACGGTATTTCTTGAACAGCTCATTTAGCGGTAAATACTCCAACATACAATATTCCTCCTGATGATGATTTATCGGAATAATGTGGTTGACTTTGAAATTTGCTTTAGTTGGAAGGCAAAATTTATGACATTTTTGATAAAATTTAAGCTTTTTTCAAAATTCGGTAAAAAATCCGGTTTTTCATTGATTTTAAGGGAACAGGATTACGAAGTGAAATTTTGGAACCGCTTCATGGCGAGAGAACTTTTTCGAAAGCTTGAATAATTTGAGGCCGTATTTCTTCAATAACCCCGGGGGTGTTTGAACCGGCGGCGTTTTTATGTCCCCCTCCGCCGAATTGAAGGGCGATTTCGGCAACGTTTATCCGGTCCCGGGAGCGGAATCCGATGGTACAGTTTTTTGGGGTTTCCTGCCGGATAATAACTATGGCTTCCACCCCTGCGACAGATTGGAGAAGTTGGTAGAGGTTATCCGAATCCCGGCCTTCCAGTCCAAAATGTTGGGTTTCCTCGTAGGTTTCCTCGGAAAGGATAAGTTTTCCCTCAAAATAGGCGGCCGCCCGGGAAAGCACCCGTCCCAGGAGAATTCGGGAGTTGAGACTTTTCCCGCCGTTTATGGCTTGGTACGCCTTTTTGGGGTTCGCCCCGGCCGCTATCAGCCGGGCGGCGGTGGTAAAAGTCGCGGCTCCGTTGAGAGCGGTGTGACGAAAAAAACCCGTATCGGTACAAAGGCCGAAGAAGAGGAGCTCCGCTTCTTCCGGGGTAAGGGCCAGTTCCAGGGCTTCCAGCAAGGCGTGGATCATAAAACACGTGGCGGGGGCAGCGATGTCCAAAAACACGGGGTTTTCCACCGTACTTTGGGTGTTTTCATTGGTGGCATGATGATCGACGATTGCCGTTGGAAGCCCCTCCAAAGAGGATTGCAGGTCGCCTGTTCGGTTTAAACCGGAACAATCCAACACCAGAACCCGGGCTCCCTCTCGTTCCTTTATCCCTGCTTTCGTTATAAAAGATCCCTCATAGGGCATAACTTCGCTCCGCTTAAAAGGCCCCGCGGAACAGGGGATGGCCTCTTTGCCGAGTCTCCTCAGGGCGGAAGTCAGGGCAAGCTGGCTTCCCACACAATCCCCGTCGGGTTCATGGTGACCGGCAATAAGAAATTTATTCCCCTCCCGGATAAAGGTAAGTAATTCCATGGGAACCGGCAGGGGCTTATACATAATTTCCCCTTAACAGGTCAGCAGGGTAAATTGACGGGGGCTTGCTCCACCGGAAACCATTGGTTTCCCCCGCAGGATATAGACATCAATTTCAGTTCGCAAGCCAAAATCGGAAAAATAAATTCCCGGTTCCAGAGAAAAACAAGAACCTTCCAGCAAAAAACGGGAATCGGGGAATTCCACAGAATCAATATTCACCCCCGATCCGTGACATTCAGTATCTATACCATGGCCGGTACGGTGTTTTATCGCCTCGCCATATCCCCTCTCAATAAGGAGTGTCCGGGTTTTTTGATCCGTCATGGCCCCCGTGAGTTTCTTTCCGGCCTGTAATTCATTTGTTATGAAATCTAAAACCCCTTCCCGGGCGTGGATGAGATCCCCGAAGGCCTTTTCCACCGGAGCGGAAGCCTCTGGTGCATAAACTCCTACCCAGGAGATATCCCCATAAACAGATTCTTCGGCGGTTTCCTTAGCCCAAAGATCAAACTGAATCACCTCTCCCGCTTTAAAAACCGCGCCGGCGCCGGAAAAATCATAGTGGGGGTTTCCCGAATTCACCCCCCCGGCGACTATGGGAGGGTGATCGGTGATAAGACCTTGTTTTTTCATTTCTTCCAGCATGAGTTGGCGGATATCTCCTTCGTGGAGGGATTTTTTTTCCGCGTAGGATCTTTTAACCCGCTCCCAGGCGATTTCCACGATATGGTAGAGGCCGGAAACGGCCCGTTCATGGGATTCGATACTTTTTTCATCCAGGAGACCTTTAAAACGCTGGATCAAGGCCGCGGCGGAAACCAACGTAAGGCCCGCCTTTTCCAGGGTTGCCGCGGTTCCCCGGTCAAGATAAGAAACTGAACAGAGGC
>JAITBE010000210.1 GCA_031283755.1 Spirochaetaceae bacterium | reverse complement strand
TGGAAGGCCTTTATCGCCGCGGTGGTTGGGGGTATCGGGGATATCAAGGGGGCTTTTATCGGCGGTTTTATCCTGGGCTTTATCGAGATCTTTTTCGCCGCCTTTTTCCCCTCCAGTTTTAAGGACCTTATCTCCTTTGTGATTCTGCTCATCATTTTGGTTCTGAAACCGACCGGATTTTTCGGGGTGCCCCGGAGTACAAAAATATAGGAGGGCCGCCCTATGGCGCAGCCGTTAGATTTAAGCGTAAAAAGAAAATACCAGGCGCTGACCATTGGAATTATAGCCGGGCTCCTGATTATCATAACCGTTCTGGCGGCCTTGGGGATAATCAACCAATACATCCAGAGCGTGTTGATGTCCATCGGCATTAATATCATCTTTGCCAGCAGCCTTAATATCGTCAACGGATACATGGGGGAATTTTCCTGCGGCCACGCGGGATTTATGGCCGTGGGGGCCTATGTATCCTCGGTGTTTTCCCTGATTTTATTCACCGAAAACAAATTTACCGGCGCCGCCTTTTTGCCCCCCCAGAGCGCTGTTTTCCTTTTCCCGGTGGTTATCCTCATAGGGGGGGCGGCGGCGGCAATAGCGGGGCTCCTGGTGGCCATCCCGTCCTTCAAAACCCGGGACGATTACCTGGCGATCATCACCATCGCGGCAAACTACATCGTTATGACCGCCATCAATAACCTGGAGGTGGTTGGGGCCAGCCGGGGTTTAATGGGGATGAAAAGCACCCTTTTTGCCATGTCGGACCTTATCCCCCTGCCCTGGATGCTCATCTGGATCATGTTGTTCGTGATTATCTGCGTGATCGCCATCAAACGTTTGATGGGTTCTGTTCTGGGCAAGGGGATCTCCGCCATCAGGTACGATGAAATTTCCGCGGAAATTATGAGCGTCAATACCAACCGGATGAAACTTTTAGCTTTTATGTTTTCCTCGGGGCTGGCGGGAATTGCCGGAGGGCTTTTTGCCCATATGCTGGGATTTATCAATCCCAGCTCCTTCAATATTATGAAATCCACCGAGGGCATGGTCATGGTGTACCTGGGGGGCATGGGGTCCCTTTCGGGGTCGGTACTTTCAGCGGTGTTTTTTACCTTTCTCCTGGAATTACTCAGGCCCCTGCAGATCCTCAAATGGGTGTTTATCCCTCTGCTGCTTATTTTGCTCATGCAATTCCGCCCCGAAGGTTTGCTGGGGAACCGGGAATTGATCGATTTTCTTCCGGGGGTAAAAAAAGCGCCCGGTAAGGGCGTACCTAAAAATACCGGTAAAGGAGGCAATAACCATGGGGCATCTTGAAATTAAGCGTCTGAGCCACCGTTTCGGCGGACTCCAGGCCCTAACCAATATCAATGTTTCCCTTAAAAAAGGGGAAATCGCCGGGTTGATCGGCCCCAATGGGGCGGGAAAAACCACGGTTTTTAACCTGGTGAGCGGTTTTTATATCCCCTCGGAGGGGGACATTATTGTCGCCGGGACACGGATCAACGCCATGAAACCCCACGAGATCGCGGCGTTGAAAATAGGCAGAACCTTTCAGAATATCCGGCTCTGGAACGAAATGACGGTCCTGGACAATATCCGTATCTCCCAGCACTACCAGCTGGGGTACAATGTGGTGGACGCTTTTTTTCACACCCGGCGTTACCGGGAGCGGGAAGCGGAAATTACCCGGTCCGCCCAGGAACTGCTGGAGGTATTCAACCTGGCGGAACTGGCCAATGAGTACCCCAAAAACCTGCCCTACGGGATCCAGCGCCGGGTGGAAATCGCCCGGGCCCTTTCCCTGCAGCCGGATCTGCTTTTGCTGGATGAACCCGCCGCGGGTTTAAGCACCGCGGATATCTCCAACCTCATTGATTATATCCACTGGATCCACGATACCTTCAAACTAACCATCTGGATGATCGAACATCAAATGGAGGTTATCATGTCCCTCTGCCATAATATTTCGGTAATCGATTTTGGGAAGGAGATAGCCTGGGGCACCCCCGAACAAATCAGAACTAATCCCGAGGTTATCAAAGCCTACCTTGGGGACGGAGAAATATAATGCTGCTGGAAGTAAAGGATCTCAAGGTTTCCTACGGAAACATCGAAGCCCTCCACGGTATTTCCTTCAGCATTGACGCGGGGGAGATCGTTACCCTTATCGGGGCTAACGGCGCGGGAAAAACCTCGACCCTCCTCAGCCTGGCCCGGCTGCCCCGGCCGGAAGCGCCGGTGGTCTGTGGGGGGGACATTCTGTACAACGGGGAGAGCATCTTAAAAACCGAACCCCATACGCTGATCCAGAAAAAGATGATGGCCCTGGTCCCCGAAGGCCGGCATATTTTCGGCAACCTTTCGGTGGCGGAAAACCTCCAAATCGCGTCCTTTCCCCACCGCCGGGACATTAACCGGGCGAATATCATCGGGGAAAACCTGGACCTGGTCTACAGCCTTTTCCCCCGGCTCCATGAACGGCGGAAGCAGCGGGGAGAATTGCTCAGCGGCGGCGAACAGCAGATGCTGGCGGTGGGCCGGGCCCTGATGACCGGCAGTAACTTTATCATGCTGGACGAACCCTCCATGGGCCTGGCGCCAAAACTGATGTACGAGATGTTCCGCGCCCTCAGGCAGCTTAATTTTGTCAAACATATCACCATTCTGGTGGTGGAACAAAACGCCAAAGTCGCCCTGGAATTCGCCGGCCGGGGTTATGTGCTGAAAACCGGCGAAATCTTTGCCAGCGGCACTTCCCAGGAGCTGGCGGAAAACCCCGATGTAAAAAAGGCGTACCTGGGGGGATAAAGGAAAAGGGAGGATCTGAGCGGACGGTGCCCTGAGGGGGCTCACTGCCGCTGGGGTCTAAGCCTTTTGCGGCTCCGTACCTGTGAATCCTTCGCCGCGGAGCGCTTCCCCCATCGTAAGGCGGCCCGGCATTTTGTCCCTTACCGGCTAAAGCCCGCGGGTCTTCGCCGGAAGCCTCAAAATGCCGGGTCCCGGGAGGCGTGGTTCAATTTTTTGATATGCCGGTTTATTTATGATATTAAGAGACCAATTCCTTGACAGCGATATTAATAAAGAACTAAATTTTATTAACAGAGCTGATCTCAAAACGCAGTTCGTTTTGAGAATGCCTCAAGGCCTTTAGTAACTAAAATGTAGGAGGATTTATATGTCCTTATTAAACAAAGAGATAGTTGACTTTTCCGTGCAGGCCTTCCACATAAATGCCTTTGTAACCGTAACCAGAAGGGATGTGTTAGGGCGTTGGACCGTATTTTTCTTTTACCCCGCGGATTTTACCTTTGTATGCCCCACGGAACTGGAGGATCTGGCCGAAATTTATGACCAGTTTAAAGCCCTGAACTGCGAGATTTATTCCGTTTCCTGTGACACCCATTTCATCCATAAGGCATGGCATGATGTTTCCAAGGCCATACAAAAGATCAAATACCCCATGCTGGCGGACCCCACCGGAAAAATGGCCCGGGATTTTGACGTATTCAACCGGGATGACGGAATCGCGGAACGGGGCAGTTTTATCATCAATCCCCAGGGAAAAATTGTCGCCTACGAGGTCCTTGCGGGGAATGTGGGGCGTAACGCCCATGAACTTTTGCGCCGGGTCCAGGCATCCCAATTCGTGGCGGAACACGGAGACCAGGCATGTCCGGCCAAGTGGATACCCGGCGGTAAGGCCTTAAAACCAAGCCTGGAACTGGTCGGGACCATCTAGGCCCCGAATCATCCAAAGGCTTACGTGTTGTACAAAAAACGGTTTTCATACAACGCTCAAAACGCGCTTCTATGGTTATGGTATGGATACCATAGGCCATAGAAGCTGTTCCGGCTATTCTTCGCTTTCCTCGGTGGAAAAATCCTCTTCCTCCGGTTCGGCCACCACTTCGAGTTTCCGTTTTTCCAGGATCTCCTGCATATAAAGGTCCAGGTCCTGCTGATCTTCGTCAAAGAGCTTTACCGCCCGGTATCGCTTCATGCCGGTACCCGCGGGAATGGGGTGGCCGATGATAATGTTTTCCTTAAGCCCCCGGAGGTAGTCCGTGGACCCGGCAATGGCGGCGTTCGTCAGCACCCGGGTAGTTTCCTGGAAGCTGGCCGCGGAAAGGAAAGAATCGATGTTGAGGCTGGCCTTGGTGATGCCCTGGAACATGGGCCGGGCCACCGCGGGCTGTCCCCCCTCGCCGATGACCCGGTTGTTTTCCTCGTGGAAACGGTACTTGTCCACCATCTGGCCATAGATGAATTTGGTATCCCCCACCGCCACGATCTCCACTTTCCGCATCATCTGGCGGATGATAACCCCGATGTGTTTATCGTTGATGGATACCCCCTGAAGGCGGTACACCTGCTGGATCTCGTCCATCAGGTAACGCTGAAGGGTACTTTCCCCCAGGATGTGCAGGATGTCATGGGGATTGGTGGCCCCCACACAGAGGGTTTCCCCGGCTTCTACGGTATCGCCGTCCCGAATCTGCAGGCGCTTAGTCATGGGAATAAGGTGTTTGTACTCTTTACCAAAGGCATCCTGGATGATCACCACCCGTTTACCCTTAACAATACCCTTGTTAAAGTGGGCGACCCCTGAAACCTGGGCCAGCACCGTGGGGCTCTTGGGTTTGCGGGCCTCAAAAAGCTCGCTGACCCGGGGCAGGCCGCTGGTGATATCCATGGCCTTGGCCGATTCCTTGAGCGTTTTGGCTATGGTCCGCCCCGCGTTGATCCGTTCCCCTTCGTCAACCTGGATATAGGCCCCGCCGGGGAGGAAATACGAAGCCAGCTCCGCCCCCTCATCATCCAAGATGAGGATCCGGGGCTGTTTGCTTTCCAACTGGTATTCGGTAATCCGCTTTTCCGTATTACCGGTTTCTTCGTCTATTTCTTCTTTTAAGGTCGTGCCGGGGATAATTTCATCATATTTGATAATCCCCGAGGCTTCGGCAATGATGGGGTCCGAGAAGGGGTCGAAGGTGGCAATGGTTTTTTCCGCTCCCACCACATCGCCCTTTTTAACCACAAAATCCGAACCGTTTCGTATCTCGATCTTTTGATCCTGACCGATAAGATAGAGGCTTTTTTTCTGAACCATGGCATAGGCGATTTCGGAGGAAAGGATATCCTTGGATCCCCGGTGGATAACCGGTTCTCCCCGGATAATACGTTTACCGTCTTCCACCAAAAGCTCATCATTGGCCTCAAGCTTATATTCCTTCATAACCTTGTTGATTGTGGCATACCCCTTGCGGGTGAAAAGCCAACGGCCGTCGGGAAGCTCCACATGGGCGCCGATTACCTCCCGGATATACACCGGGTACTTGAGGAAGGTCCGGTTTTCCTCGCTGATCTTGGTGGCGGCCCCGCCGATGTGGAAGGTCCGCATGGTAAGCTGGGTACCGGGCTGTCCGATGGACTGGGCGGCAATGGTCCCAACCGCCTCGCCGATATCCACGGTACGGTTGGTGGCGAGGTTCCGTCCGTAACAGCGGCGGCAGACCCCGTGTTTTGCTTCGCAGGTAAGGACCGTCCTGATCCGCACGGTTTCAACCCCCGCGGACTCAATGGCGGCGGCAATTTCCTCGGTAATTTCCTCATTTACGTCAATGATAAGCTCCCCGGTAATGGGATGTTTCACCCGCTCCAGGGTATAGCGGCCCACAATGCGCTCGCTTAAGGGTTCAACGATATCCTCCCCCTCCTTGATGGCTGAATAGGAGATACCATTGATGGTGCCGCAATCATCCTCGTTCACTACCACGTCCTGGGCGATGTCCACCAAGCGCCGGGTCAGGTATCCCGCCTCGGCGGTTTTGAGGGCCGTATCCGCCAGCCCCTTGCGGGCGCCGTT
>JAITBE010000204.1 GCA_031283755.1 Spirochaetaceae bacterium | reverse complement strand
CAGGGTATTGTAGAGCAGGTTTCCTACGGGACTCCCATGGGGCGGGACAGCCGGGACTTTTATAAAAAAATACCTATCCACCCCATGCCCTACGGTCAAGCCTTGGCCCTGCTGGCCCTTATGGAAGCCCTGGAATGAAGCCGCTTCTGGGATCGGGGCGGCGGCGTTATCCCTTAACACTCCCGGACATGATGCCTCCCAGCACATATCGTTGCAAAATCAGAAACACCACCATAACCGGCAGGATGGAGATAACCGAGGCGGCCAGAATACTGTTCCAATCCACGCCGAGCATACCGATATAATTCTTAATGGCAATCTGGATCGTATATTTCCGTTGGTCGCTGAATACTAGGAGGGGCAGGATATAGTCGTTCCAGCGCCACATAAAACTGAATATCGTCAGAGTAACGGTTATCGGGGCACCCAGGGGAAACATGATCCGTACAAAAATTTGCCCTTCATGGGCGCCGTCAATCCGGGCGGCTTCGGCCAGGGAAAGAGGGACGGACATATAGTGCTGGCGGTACATAAAAATCCCCGTGGTAGTGGTAACCACCGGCAGGATAACCCCCCAGATATTGTTGTAAAGCCCCAGGGCGCTGATCACTGAAAATTGGGGAACCGTGAGGGTTTCACCGGGGATCAGGGTACCCAAAAGGAAAATGCCAAAGAGCACGTTGGTGTATTTCAGTTCAAAACGGTAGGCGGCCAGGGCATAGCCGCACATGGAACTGATGGTCAGGGTGATAAGGGTACCCGCTGCCGCCAAAAAGAGGCTGTTCCCCATATACCGCATGAAGCCGCTTTCCAGAACCTTCCGGTAATGATCGGGGGTAAAATTTTGAGGGAAGATCCTCAGAGGATAGGCAAACAATTCCGACGAGGGTTTGAAGGAACTCAATACCATCCACACAATCGGAAACAGAATAAAGAATGCCGTCCCCAAAGTAAGGACCATAAGAAGCCAACTGATCCGAACTTGAGCTTTTTTCACAGGACTTCCCCTCCCTTGTTCACCCGGTATTGAAGATAGGCAATTACACCGAAAATAACCATCACCACCAGGGAAATAGCGGAAGCGGTTCCGTACTGCATCTGTTTGAAGCCTTTATCAAAAATGTACTGGATGATATAGGTGGTACGCAACCCGGGGCCGCCCTGGGTAATACCCTGTACCAAGGCATATTCTTTCAGGAGATTGATCGTGCTGAGGAGGATCGCCAAAAACATCGTGGGCCGCAACATGGGCAGGGTGATTCTGAAAAAAGCATTAACCCCGTTGGCGCCGTCAATGGAAGCGGCCTCATAAAGTTCCCGGGGAATAATATTGAGGCCGCCGATAAAAATTATCATATAAAATCCGAGGGAGGCCCAGTTGGAAGCAAAACTGATGACGAACATGGCCAATACCGGATTCAGGGCCCATTCCAGGGGCTTGAATCCGATTCGAGAGATCAGAAAATTGACCAGCCCGTATTCCTGACTGAACATCCAGTTGATGGTAATTCCCACCACCAGTGCGCTGAGCAATACCGGAATGTAGATCATGGTCCGGGCCGCGTTTTTAACGGCTACCCGGGGGGATATAACCAGCAGGGCAACCAGGAGGGGAAAAATCACCTTAAAGGGGAGGCTGAACAGGGTGTATCCAAAGGTACGGCCCAGGGCGCCGAAAAAATTGACATCCCTGAAAATAACGGCATAATTCTCCACGCCGACAAAGTCTGCCCGTTTCCAGCCGTCATAGTTGGTAAAGGAAAAACCTATACTTAACAGCAAGGGCAGTAAAAAGAAAATACTAAACAGAATAAGACAGGGCGCCACAAAGAGCCAAAATGCCCTCGTATGCCTGAATATGTTAACCCGGCCCATATCAGCTCCCTTTTTGTTTTTCCCATTATATTGCCCGGATAAAGGATATCGCAACTCTTTTTTTGTTCCTTTGGTCTTTTTTCTTTGCACTTTTTGCGGTAGCGGATCTCAGTCCGGGATCGCAAATAATGCAATCTATTTTCAGAATGATTGCAAAAAAGTAGTAGATTTATTTCTTTTACGCTTCTTATACTAGGGCATACTAACATTCAGGAGGAGTATATGAAAAAGATATGGGCTTTGTTTCTGGCTGTTGCCATCATAGCGCCCGTGGTTATGGCCGGGGGGCAGAAGGCCGCTTCATCAGGAAAAACCCTCAAGGTGCTGCTTTCCGAGGAACCCTCCAGTACCGCCGCCTTCATGACGGTCCTGGAAAAATGGGCCGCGGAAACCGGTAATACCGTCGAACCGGTGGTTATCCCCTACGATGATCAGCTTACCAAATTTCCGCTGATGGCCAAAAATAAGGATCTGCCGGACGTGGTTTATACCACCCGCCTTGCCCATCTGTATCCGGAGGAGTTTGTCGATTTTGCCAAAGTGATTGATCCGTCCATTTTTGAACCCAAGGCACTGGAAATTATCGCAAAAGATTATATCTTTAACCAAGTCGGTTCCCTGCCCATACAATTTACCATCACCATAGTATACTACAACGCCGATGCCTTTGCCAAAGCCGGTCTGACGCCTCCTACGGTAAATAACCCCTGGACTATAGAAGAAGTTTTTGCCAATGGCAGGAAACTTCAGGAAAGCGGCGGCGTGAAGTACGGGGTGGCCATGGATTTCTCCCGGGCCCGGTATGATAATATGATGTACATGAACGGGGGATCCATGGTAGTCAAGGACGGAAATGCCTATAAAGTTGCTATTAATAGTCCCCAGAACATTGAAGCTCTGCAAACCTTTATCAATGCCAATAATAGCGGGGTCATGCCAAAGGCTATCTGGGCCGGAGGCAGTACGGATAATCCCGCGGATTACTTTAAAAACGGCGATGTGGGGATATATTTTTCCGGTTCCTGGAATTATAATGCCTTTACCAATGATATTAAATCCTTTAAATGGGGGGTCATGCCTTCTCCCCGGGGTAAAGCGGGACGTTCGGCCATTCTGGGTGGTACCGGTCTTGCGGTTCCCAAAAAAGCCCCTAACCGGCAACTGGCCGAGGATTTTATCAAATGGCTTTATACGAATCCCGCCAATTTCAAAATTTTCTTGGATGTCGATAAGGGTATGTCTTCGTTGAAAGGGGTTACCTACGCGCCTCCCGGCCAGCAGGGAAAAGCCGATTACGAAATCATGCAGGCCGAGGTGGCCAACGTAACCAGATTATTCAGCGTGGATGAGGATTCTTATTGGCGTACTTATAAGGATAATGAATACCGGGATTATCTTAAACAGGCGGTTAACGGCGACCTTTCCGCAACCAACGCGCTGAATGCCTTTGCCCGAGAATTGTCCGAATCGTCAAAATGGGCGATTGCGAGATGATATTTGTCGGGAACCTCGGTTTAGTAGAAAAAGCGGGCCGGATTATTTAATCCCTAAGGGGGTTAATTCCCCGCCCTTTAGGGCGTAAAACTAGGGTGTGGGGGATTTGTTCCCCCGCATACGCAAAGATTTCAAGTAAAAATTTTTAATGCCGTTCACGGCGGGGATGCTTTATTCGTATGGTTTATTAAGAATTATGCCTATAAATATGAGCCTTTCCCAAACCCCCGGAAAACAGACACAAACACGGTTGAAACCGGGACAAGCGTTTCCCGAAAAAATTTATCTCTTGTTTTCAGATAAAAAAGAGAATTGGATTTTCGTATGTTAAACAATATACGTTTAACATACATTCGTATACCGATATATCATTCGTATATGAAAACAATAGCAATCGCTTTACAAAAAGGCGGCGCCGGAAAGACGGTTTTAAGCGTGTCCCCGGCGGCGGCCCTTGCCCGGATTTTTCCGGGCAAGGGTGTTGCCTTATGATGATGATAAAGCAGTAGCGGTTCTTCAAATAACGCTCATTGGGTATACGAGGCATAAAAAAGTGGCGGGGGCCGGAGGCAAGTCCGGTAAGGAAGGAGGCGGAATAAGTTAATACCTGGTGGTGGCCGCTTTGGAGGAAGTAAAAGTTACCGGTAACAAAAATCAATCCTCCTTACACGGATCATCAGTTTTTTTGTGTTTACGGCGGTTTTTTTCTTTACGTGGTTATTAAAAAAATTTGTATGGGTTTAGACTACTTTATTAATGTTTCATTATTTATTATTATTAACGCATCATTGAAAACTGTTAGGAGATGAATATGGTGGAAAACATTGGACGAGGCGCGGGCGGCGGGAAAATGGTTCGGTTCGGGAGAAGGTAGGTTCTCATCGAAAATAACTATGAGGCGGTGAGATGATGAATGAAGCAGGAAGGCGGGGGTTGTTATGACTTTAATTAAGATGATCGTTACCGATGAAAAGGGACGAACCGTAATACCGGAAGATAAGGAAAAAGGAATGCCCGTTCGGGACTTGACCGGAACCCACGGGTATTTTTATCGCGAAAATACCCAAAAGGATCCCTATCATTTTTGGGCGGTAGAAATGCCAAATACCGCGATCCCCGCGCATTCGGTTACTATGGTAACCCCTATGGGAGGGGTGCAGTCAGGGCTCTACCGGTATCCTAAAATTGGGGAGCAGGTTTTGGTAGCCTGCGAGGGCACTGAGTATTATATAATGGGGTATATACCTTCCGCCTTGAATCCTTTTAATGCGGAGGCTGAAAATGTCGAGGATGTCAACCGGGTTTTTTCCCAGGAAGGCGAACTATTGCGCTACCGTAATACAGCCGGAAGCGGAGAAGGAAGTTACTCGGAAATCGGCTTTTACAAAGAAGAAAAGGCCCAGTGGCCCCTGACCGCCGGAGGGAATGATTTTTCCTCTATCGACGTGCTTACTCTTGATTCTACCGGGAACATCCGGGAAACCGCCAAAAATCACCATTTGCAAAAGGCCAAACGCATAGAAATACTGGCGGACGCCCCGGAGGTAGTGGATCGTAAAACCAATGCCGTGGACAAGCAGGGTACCTTGCCTCTGGGTGAATATCCGGGGGATGATGCCTCCCTTCACCGGGGAGATATTCATATCCGCGCGGGGAACCGGGTCGTCATCAAGGCGGACAAGGAAATACGGCTCCAGGTAGGCCGGACCGTACTGAGAATAGACGATAAGGGGTTTAATGTTGTTACCAAAAATGTAACCGGGAACTACACCAATTCTTATGACACCATGCTGGACATGCATCCCCGCAAGGGCATCGTTCTGAACGGCAAGAACATCAAGATACAGGCGAACCAGCGGTTTAACGCGGGGGATGGTCTGGGCGGTACCTTTGCCGCGACCATGGGGAATTTGAGCATAAGCGGCAGGGGAGTTAACATTGAATCCTGCAACAGCATAGAATACGGGTTTTTCACCCTGTTTCAGGGGCTTGAGTATCTGATAAACGCCTCATCCGGCGGCATGGCCATGGGAAAGGCGGATATAAAAATTGCCGATTATATAAAATTTGCCGAGGATAACCTGATATCGCTGGCCAAAATAGGGAAAAAAGCCTTTGGCCTGTGGACAAAACGGAAGGAAATTATCACACAAAAAGAGGTGGAGAAGCATCCGCCGCCCTTCCTCCCCGGCCAAGCGCCGCCTGCCGTCGGCGGATCCGGCAGTATGTATTTGCCGCCCGATGATCCGGGCGGCGGGTCGCCTGCCGTCGGCGGATCCGGCAGTATAGATTTGCCGCCCGATGTTCCGGGCGGCGGGTCGCCTGCCTTAGGCGGATCCGGCAGTATATATTTGCCGCCTGAGAGAGAGGACTAGGAGGATACCGTGACTGCAAAAAACGACAACAATTTGGCAACGATTATTGCGTCCCTTGTGGGGGATATCTTTGATATGGCCCAGACCGTTTACGACACCCTAGAGACCTACAAGAAGGACTGGATCAAGCGGGATGATTTTGGGGACGGACGGTATATTTCTTCCGGCCAGCCGGAACGGGAATTTCGGGATAAACTTAACTATGCGGCCATGGTAACCGATTACGGCCTGATGGAGTTATTCGCCACGTTTCTTGGTACTACCATCACAATGCAGTCCGCAAATATAAGCCTTTCGTCCCGGGGAGATATAAACCTGTCCGCTCAATCCATTGCCCATTCCAATCTCGTGGAGAACAAGGATGTGGCGACCCCGTCTCTTTCTGTAAAGGAAGCGATATACACTGGCAAAGTACTCGCAACCGGCGTAGAATTAGGCAAATGGGGCGTTAACCTGGCCTACGGCATTAAGAACCGGGTTGACGCCGCGGCAAAAAATCCAACACTGGAGGCGCTATAATGGCGGAAAAACTATCCGACACGCTGAAGGGCGTCGGATACACGGGGGGCGCCGGGGACTTGTTGGGTCAGGACATCAAGGATGCGTTAACCAAAGAGCTGAATCCCCTGTACATCTCCATGGGCGCAGTGGTTGGTGGGGCTCTGTTATCGCGAGGTATCGCCGGCTTGATTGCCATCAACTACAAAAGCAGAACCATGGCGGGAGATACGGAAATACATCCTACGGCCAATGCAACCAAACTCAGCAAGGTAGAGACCACGGCTACCGAGACCGAGGGAAAACTTGCCTATGATAAGGTGGCGGGGGTAAATGGTGAAGTGAAAGCCCAAGAAACCGAGGCCCTGGCGGCTGCCATAGAGGCTCTTGCTATGGAGTCGGGGGCTTCGGCCTGCCGGACCAAGGCCGGGGCTTCGGATATTGAAACCAAAGCCTTGAAAATGACATAAGGTTATAGGTACTGGTACTGAAAGGATAACTGAATGGCAGATAAACTGGATTGGATGAACAAACACCTGGTATTACTGCGGCATACCACCGTAGAAGATACGATCTCCGAGGAAAACTATAAGATCAGGCCGGACTTGGCGGTTTTTTTTACGGGAGTTTCCGGCGTTGAGGAGATGGTTTTTAAGCTTGCCCGCAGCGGTCAGTACAAAGATGCCTGCGAATTGCTCGCCTACGTGGCCCATCGCCGGGCCGGAATCTGGTGGGGATACCGGTGCGTGCTTTCCTTAATCGAAGAATTAGGGGTAAACCCGGCGGTGGATGTGGACATAGCCGGCATCGGTACAAATTTTGAAGTAACGGTGCCGGATTTCGCCAAGGTTCCCCTGCCGGATCCCCCGGATACTTCCCAAATGGAGGCTATGCTTGCGGACGTATCGGCGCAAACCAAGGCCATGCGCACCAAGGCGGACCCGGTGGTGATGAAGATGGTGGACGATGCCATGGAGGTGGCCTTTGGGGAGTTTAAGAAAATCCACGGTATGCACCCCCTGGAAATGGTCAAACAGCTATGCGCCAAGCTCACCGAGGATCCCTCCGCCGTGGATCCCGCTTCCCCGGTCTTTGTGGCAAAAGCGGATTTACAGGCCAAACTACAGGCGCTGCAAAAAGAGACCGTGGCCACGATAAAATCAGTTATTCCCCCCAAGGTTCCTGAACACGAGAAGAAGGTCCGGGACAATGCAATGCAGGCGGTGTATCGCTGGGTCGTCGCGCCGGAAGAGGGGAACAGCAAGGCGTGCCTCGACACCGGCAACGAGTGCCCCGATACCCCTGCGGGCCTTTTGTCCTTGAGCGCTTTCTGGGCATTCGGTAACCTGATGCCCGGGGGCAATCAGACCGTCCCTACCCCGCCGGGGCTGGCGGCCAACGGACTGGTACAGACCCTGCTCATGTGCGCCCTCGCTAAAGGGGGAACCCGGAAGCTCCCGGAACGGTACGAAGTATACTTTAACCTGGGGGTTGACGTGTTAAGCGGCAAGGACAACTGGGGGGAAAGCCTTGTCAAAGGGGAGCCGCCCCACCGGCACGTTCCCCCGGCGGCGGCGGAAAAACCGCCGGAAAATTCCGCGGGGCAGCATTCCGGCGGCTATAAACGGTGGAAGCCGGAAAATGAATAATGAAGACTAGCAGCCTGTTGCGCTTCAGTGCAAAATCGTATAAAGATTCACGAATGTGAATTTTTATACGATTATTCCCGGTTAACCACGAACATACAGGGAAAGCCGGTAAATATCCCGGTATCCAAACTTAAAAGTATCCCATCGAAATCCGAAACGGCGGCGGTTGCAATCAAGAACAGAATAAGAAGCCCCGCCCGCCGATAATAAAAAATAGTTATATTGAAATATACCGATCTCTCTAGCAGTTTGTTGCGCTAAAGCGCAACAAACTGCTAGAGCAGCCACGAGAATCGGGATTTTTTACAGGAATATGCAAAAAATCCACAAGCGCAATAGGATTCTAGTGTCCTGTCCAAGTCAGAT
>JAITBE010000207.1 GCA_031283755.1 Spirochaetaceae bacterium | reverse complement strand
GGGACGCCTTTTCTCCCGGAACATATAAGAACCGTTTGATCTTTTGGGTGGGGGTTTTTTCAAAGGGTTCGTTTTGAATCTCAATCCGGCTTATCCGGGAAAAGGACGCCAGCTTTTGGTTCACCGTGTTTTTTAATTCGCCCAGGCCGTCGCCAATGGCGGCCAGCATGGTTTTCGCTTTTTCGCTTAATACGATAAGGGCGACGAGCTCCCCCCGTTCCCCGGGGTAGACCAGGGCGTCTTCCGCCATGCCGGAACTGGTGAGCAGCCGCTCGATCTCTTCGGGGTAGACGTTTTCCCCGGAAGGCCCCAGGATCATGGTTTTAAGCCGGCCCCGGATGTAGAGAAAGCCCTTCCGGTCAAAACAGCCCAGATCCCCGGTCTTAAGCCAGCCATCGGCGGTAAAGGCCTCCCGGGTCAACTGCTCGTTTTTATAGTACCCCAGCATGATATTGGGTCCCCGGACCTGAATTTCCCCTTCGGCAAAGGGCCGGTAAGGGGAGCGGAGGGGAATGCCCCCCACCACTTGGCCGCCCTTATCCACAATCCGGACCTCCACCCCTTTGAGGACCCTTCCCGCGGCTCCCGCCGGGGTTTTGTAGGGAGCGGTTCCCGCCACCAGGGGGGCCGCTTCGGTCAGGCCGTATCCCGGCGCATAGGGGAATTGGGCCTGCCGGAGAAACTGTTCCGTATCCTCCGACAGGGCCGCCCCCCCAATGCCGAAAAAGCGGACCGCCCCGCCAAAAAAGGACAGCAGTTTCTGTCCCGCCAATCGAAGCGCCAGGGGACGGGTCAAAGGGAACCGGTAAAGGGGATTGGCCTTTAGGGCGGGGAGCAGGCGGCCCCGGTATATTTTTTCGATGATCAGGGGAACCGTATGCATCGCCGTGGGTCGGAGGGCCTGGATTGCCGGAAGCAGGACCGCCGGGGAAGGGGCCTTATCCAGGTAGGTGGTGGAGGCCCCGCTAAAGACCGCCATCAGCAATCCCAGGGTACATTCATAGGTATGGGCCAGGGGAATTATAGAGAAAAGCCGGTCCCGGGGGAAGATTTTCAGCAGGGACCGGGCGGCGAGGACCGTAAAAGTGAGGCTGCGGTTGGAGAGCATCACCCCCTTGCTGTTACCGGTGGTCCCCGAGGTATAGATGATCGACGCCAGGTCATCCTCCCCGGATTCGGGGAATACCGGGGCCCGGAGATTCCGGGGATCCATTTTTCGCAGGGCAAGATCCTTTACCGTTCCCCTGATAGAAACCCGGATATTTCCCCCCACGAAAACCGGGGCGCCGGTCTTTTTCGCTTCCCCGGCGCCTTCCTCCCCCCGGAGGGTGTCCAGGTATATCACGGGAATATCTGGATCAAACCCGGCCGCTCCCAGTTTTTCGGCGAATTTGCCGCTCGTCCAAAGGGCGGATACCTCCGCGTGGGCCGCGATGGCGGCGAGATGTTCGGCGGGGAATTCGGTAAGGACCGGTACGGCAGCCACCCCCGCCAGGGCGGTTCCAAAATAGGCCATAGCCCATTCAGGGCGGTTCTCAGAGAGGATCATTGCCCGGTCCCCCGGCTTAAGTCCCAGGGAATAGAGGAGAGCGGCAAACTGCCGGATCCGCAGGCCGAATTCCTCGAAACTTACCACGGTGTATAAATGGCCGTCCCCGTATATTTCAAAGGCCTTCCGCCGCCGGTATTTCTCCGCCGCCCGGAGGCCCAATTCGGCGACGGTCATTTTTTCCAAGTACCTCACCCCTGCAACTCCATGGGATATTAGATGAGTATCGGGGGATCAAGGTTGCAAGATCGGGGATATTTATCCTGCGCCGCTATTGACAATCGGGCATAGATAATGATAAAAAAGATCAATATTGACGCGGCGCCAAAATCCGGCTGGTTTTGAAAGGGGCTTTGAAAAAAATGGTCAAAGCCCGTTTCACTTAAACAACGGTTGTTTTTAGGCGGCAGCGTCCTGATCGGGACTATAAAGGAGGGAACATGAAAAAAGCGGGGTTACTGGTTGTATGTATGGTTATCGTCTGCGGACTTGGATTTTCGCAGGTGACCCAAGCTGATTTGGATAAATTGAATAATGCCATAAGGGAGTTGGATGGTGTAGCGGATTCCTTTATAAAGGTATTTCCCGATGTGGCGACTCAGCAGAATATTGAGCCCCGGGCATGGATAGGCTATCTGATTCAAAATCCCTATCCTGAAATTACCAAAAAATCAGGAAAAGTAACCCGGGAACTTCCCCATTTTACCGTGGGTTTCTTGAATCTCGGGGTCGCGTTTGCGAATATCGACAAGATCAATAATGTCGGGATGATCCTTAACGGGGAAGAAATAGTGCCTTTTTCGCGGATGCCTTTGCCGTCCATATCAATAGACGCGCGGATCGGCGGGATAAAGACTCCCTCGGTGGATCTGCCCTTTGATCTGGGATTTTCATTTTTTACCCTTGATATCGGCTCCTTATTGGGAAGCGATGCAGGGGTTGGGTTAAAATGGACGAATTGGGGGCTGGACGCCCGTTATTTGATTATCAGGCAAAACGGGGCCATTCCGAATGTTTCCGCCAACGTGGGTTTTGCCCGCTGGGCCCTCAACCTGGATACCGATGTTTTCGACGGGGAACTTTCCACCAATACCGTTTATTTCGGCGGACAGGCGTCGTACACCCTTGGCGGTTTTTTCATCCCCTATCTGGGCCTCAAAATGATGACCGGCCGGAACAAGGGGACGATGACCTTAACGTTGGATGAATTTGCGAATCAACCGATACCGATTGAAGACGCAAGCAGGACCATAGGGCCGGAAAAATCATTTTTCCAGATGCAATTTTTCGGCGGATTCGGACTTGACTGGCTGGTGTTTCAGACATCAATCGGGGGGTCGATTAACGTATTTACCGGAACCCCGGGGTTAAACTTTATCACCCGGTTCAGCCTGTAGCATTTTGCCTTTTCCCGCTAAAGCCCGCGGGGGAGCGGCAATTCCCCGGCGGGGGCGCACGGCGTGATATAAAAAACGCCACACCAAAGCGTGCGTAGACAAGGGCCACGACCGTCTAGCCCCCCGCTCCCCCGCGGAACCTTCCGCCTCCCAGTTCCTCCATCAAGCAACGCCGTCATCTCAGGCCCTCGCGGAGTAACACTCCTCTCCCCCCAGCCTCTTCCCCGCGTAAGCTGGGCATTTTGCCTTTTCCCGCTAAAGCCCGCGGG
>JAITBE010000095.1 GCA_031283755.1 Spirochaetaceae bacterium | reverse complement strand
CGGCCAGGCAGCCGCAAGCGCCCCTGCCGCCGCCACAAACGCAGCAAACGGCGCCCGCAGCATCGGCCAGGCAGCCGCAAGCGCCCGTACAAGCGCCGGTAACAACTCCGGGGATAGAGGAAACTGCCCCCAAACCCCAAACCGGAGAACTCTCTGTTTTGGGTTTCCCTTTACCCTGGTTTATCGGAGTTATCCTTGGGGCGCTCCTGATTTTGGCGTTTATCGTTTTTTTGATGATAAAACGGCTTCAGGATTCTCCCAACAGGACCTTTGCCTATGCCGCCAATAAGCCGCCGAAAAAAACGGCTTTTTCCGGGGAACCGGAAGTTTTCCAGGATGACAGGGTACCGCAAAAAACAAACCCCTTGGCCGGTTACGAAACAACCCAATTTCAGAGTAAAATCAACACCCCCAAGGTTATCCCGGAACGAGTTGTCTTACCGGTACCTTCGCCGGATAAAGAATTTACGGCGCCGGCCGGTGCCATACCCCGATTCGAAGGTTTCGGAACCCCTGTCCCCTATTCCGGCCCCCCGGTTCCCACAGGTAAAGGGGAGGAGGATAATGTCCCCGGCAGCCCCATGAAGAACCTTGGGGCAAGCCCGATGCAGGCTTATGTGCCGGTACCTTCGCCGGATACTAGATTCACGGCGCCGCCGGCCGCGCCCCAAACCGAAGACACCGGAAGCCCTGTCCCGCATTCCCGCCCCCCGGATCGTTTTGGTAAGGGTACGGAACATAGGGACGGCCCAATCACCCGTAAAGAGTCCCGGAATATCTCCCTCATGAACTTCTCCCGTAAAAAAGATACCCAAATCTACCAGGGACCGTTGATGTTGTCCCTTTTTGTGGAAGATCAAAATACCAACATAGGCAGGCGGAATGTTCATACCGTTAAATCCGGCTATTCCTTTACCATAGGGGGAGGTAAATCGGATTTTTTGATCTTCCTCGTCCCCGTACCTTCCCGGATAGCGGAACTCCGTAGTGACGGTACCCAATGTACCCTTATTCCCCATAAACCGGAGTTTTTTCCCGATATAGGTTCCCGGCAGGTTCCGGATTGTATTGGAAAGCCGATACGGATTATTTCGGAAAGGCGTTATGAGCTTATCATTCGGATAGACCGTTACGAGGATCCCTTAATAACCCTGAACCGTCTGCTCCATTCGGTGGATGTACCGGGTTATCGGCAGGAACCGGGTTAATCCAACCCCAGTTTTTCGAGTACATTCCGGGCCTTTCGGGCAAGGGTACCGTTTTTTTCGTCGGTCAATTCCTTAACCTGGGGGGCAAGATCCCGGAATTCGTTATTTACGGTCATATCCAGGGCATAGGATTTTTCAATAATTCCGCCGGAAGTCAAAAACCGCCGGGTGAGATCTTCCACAGTACCGCTCCGGGCGGTCCCAATAACCCGGAGAAATCCGTTATACAGGACGGTTTGTTTTTTCCCCTGGGCTTCATCCATTTCAAGGATCACCTTTCCCGCGTAATCATCGGCGTTATTCCGAATCAACATTTCCGCCGCCAGGATCCTCACCCGGTCGGTATTTTTCCGTTCCATCAAAAGATCCGCCAATATGGTATCGGCGTCACGGTTCCCCATGGCCCCCAACGCCCGGATGGCCTCATCCTTTACCGCAGGGATCTCGTCTTTTTCGGCGCGGTAACGGAGATAGGGAATGGCTTCGACAAATTTTCGTTCTCCCGCAGCCTTGGCGGCGCTTATCCTGGCCCGGTAATAGGAATCCCGGAAGGCGTCCAGAATAACATCCTCAACCTCCTGACCGGAAAAAGGCCCCAGGGCGGCTATAGCGCTGGATCGTACATTTGGATCCGGGGAAACCAGGGCGGTAAGAATCGTCTGAAGCCCTTCGGGGGCACCGATTTTTGAAAGGCTGTCCAGGGCTGCCATACGCAGGGCTGGGCGTTCATCGCCGGAACCCGCGATTTCCGATAAAAGGGGTATCCCCTCCAGGGAACCCAACTCGCCCAGGGCAAGCACCATTTCCCGGCGGTTTTCATCCCCGGGGTTACGGTTTGTGTAAAAATCAACGAAATATTCCGCCGTACTATCGGCGGTTTCCGCGTCGACCTTCCCCACTAACCCTAAGGCCCGGACGGCGTTACCCATAAAACGCTGCTCGTCCCGATCTATCACATCCTTTAAGGGCCCTATGGCATCCGGGGCTTTAATTTTTCCCAGATAATCAAGAGCGGAAACGACCGTTTCAAAGGCTTCATTATCCCGTTCTTTCACCGCCCGGATGGCCCGTTCCTCCAGGCCTCCCTTGCCCCGATCCCCAAAAAAGCTGAATACCCCGGAAAGGATAATCCTGTTTTTTGCGGATTGTACCAGGGTGATAAGCTCATCATCCAGGTAAAAGGCATTTTCATTTTTTAAAGTTTGAATCAACACGGCTATTTCACTTTCCGTACCATACCGGATCGTTTCCAATTGCAGGGCTTCCGTAGTTTTAGCCGGAGGCAGCTCCGAATCCGGCTCAGACTGGGAAAACACCACCGGGACCGTTAAAAAAAACAGAAAAAGCAAGCGGATATACTTCATCCGCCACCCCCGGTAAATTGTTTGAGGAATGCCGATTTGAATGATAAAAAGCGGTTTTCCCGAATGGCGATCCGGGCATCCTCAACGAGTTTATGCAAAAAATAGAGGTTATGATAACTCACCAGCATGGAACAGAGGATCTCCCGGGTTTTAAACAGGTGCCGTAAATAGGCGCGGCTGTAGTCCCGGCACACTTTACAGTCGCACGTTTTATCTATCGGCTCAAAATCAAGCCGGTGTTCCGCTTTTTTTAATGCAAAAGACCCGTTCCGGGTAAAAACATACCCGTTTCTGCCGGTCCTGGTGGGGAATACACAATCAAACATATCGATACCCTCCCCAATAGCATCCAGGATATACCGGGGGGTCCCGATACCCATAACATACCGGGGTTTTTCCGGGGGCAGCAGGGCGGCGGTATAGCTTAAAAATTCTTCAAAAACCTCCGCCGATTCCCCCACGGAAAGGCCCCCGATGGCGATACCGGGGGGATCCTGGTCTATTACCTCCCGGGCGCTTTTTTCCCGGAGTTCCTTAAAAAAATTACCCTGCACTATGGCAAAAAGTTTACCTCCGTAACCCTTATCCCGCTCCGCTTCCCATGCCTTTTTTGCCCGGGAAAGCCAGAGTCCGGTAAATTCCAGGGCTTTTACCGCATCCTTATAGGATGCTCCCCAGGGGGTACACACGTCAAGCTGCATCTGTATATCACTGCCCAGGAGGGTTTGAATTTCCACCACCCTTTCGGGGCTCAACAGATGGCGGGAACCGTCAATATGGGAACGGAACACCACCCCCTCATCGTTTATTTTCCTGAAAGGGGCCAGGGAAAAAATCTGAAACCCCCCGGAGTCGGTGAGGATGTTCCGGTCCCAGTTCATAAAACGATGGAGCCCGCCGGCGGAGGATATCACCTCGGTTCCGGGTCTAAGGTACAGGTGGTAGGTATTGGAGAGGATGATCTCGAACCCTATCTCCTTTACATCATCCTTGGTGAGGGCCTTGACGGTTCCATTGGTCCCTACGGGCATAAAAACCGGGGTGAGTACCGGACCGTGGGACAATTCCATGACCCCCGTCCGGGCATTACAGGCGGGATCCCGGTGGTGAACGGTAAAAAAACCTTCCATCCGCGTATGTCCTTTAGGTTTTTGCATTCTGAAGCAGGAGTAACCCTATGAGAATAAAGGTACCCACCGGAAGCCACGCCCCTACCATGGGGGGAATATACCCGAGCCGGGCCATCATCATACTGATCATCTCCATAACATAAAAAACAACCGCCACAAGGAGGCTTGCCAAAAGGCTCATGAGGAGGATGTTTTTTTTAAACCGCCCCCCCATGGAAATAGACAGGATAATTACCACCATAGAAACAGTGGCATAAGAAAAACGGTGATAATAATCCGCCAAAGCCCCGATAAAAGGAAGCCCCGCCGCTTTTAAGTCGTCCACCAAAAGTCCCGCTTCCCGGGCCGACAGGGATTCCACATCATAGGAACTCCGTCTAAAGGCAGCAGGATCTTCCCGGTAACTATCGGTTGCTCCCAGGGGGCGGGCCTTGAGGAGGGTGTTTTCCCATGTGTAAATCAGGGCGTTTGACAAAGACCAATATTCTCCGTTCCAGGATGCCGTAGGGGCCCGGATCAGGGCCATAAAACTTCCGGCTTCGTCTTTTTCAATGATACTCAAACCGTTTAAGGTAAGGGAATTGTCATCATAATAATCCACCGAATAGATGAGCCTGCCCTCCCGGGTTTTGATCACAATATCGGAATTATTATTCTCCCGGGTTTCCTGCCGTAAATAGGTACGGCTCAGATCATTTTTGATTTTAAGGGACGGAATTACTACTTGGTCATCGAAATAAAAAGAAAATACCGAAGTGATAATACCGATAAGTACCAGGGAAGAACCAAAACGCAAAAAGGAAACCCCCGATGAAAAAATAGAGGTCAGTTCATTCCTCGCATAGAGATCCCCCAGGGTATAGGCGGTAGCAAAAAGCAGGGAAATAGGCTGGGCAAAGGAAAGGCTTTTGGGTAAATAATAATAAGAAACCCGGAGTATTTCCTTAATGGGAACCTCATACGTAAGGAAACGTACCAAATTGGCAAAAAGATCGATGAGGGTGATGAGGAACACAAACATAAAGACGGCAATAAAAAAGATCGGCAAAAACTGCCTAATCAGATAACGATCCAGGGTCATCGTTTTATCCTGATAATTCCCATAATAAGGCCTATGGATATGGCCAAAACATTCGGAAACCACATTGACCAGAAGGGTGAATACCCCAGCCTTATCCCCATGGTTTGTCCTCCCAAAAGCAGGGCCCAATAAATAACCGCTATGATAAGCCCAAAGATAAATCCCACGGTCTGACCGCTTTTTTTTGCCAGAAGCCCCAGGGAAACCGCAAGAAAAACAAAAGAAAGGGCCCCAAAGGGGATGGAAAATTTCTTATAATATTCAAGGCGGTGTATGAGCAGGTTCCGGTTGTTTTTAATCATAGCTGCGGTGGTTAATTCCCGTGAAAAAGCGGAAGCGTTGTTTGAACGCTGATTCCATTCTTCCCGCTGGGGTCCGTAACGTAATGCCGTCTCCAACGACAAGGCATATCCTAACAGTTTATTATACTCCTCATCAAGCCGTATCCCCAGTTCCTCTTCCTGATTTCTTATTTCCTTTTTTACATCGGTGGAACTCATTTCCCGGGGGCCGATACTGGAAACCGCCTGCATTAGATCATCCTGGGGTATCAGATACCGGAGAAAACTGCTGGAAGCGTAATCGTAATCCTGCCGGGCGACTTCCTTGGAGGTTTGAACAAAGGCATTGGTCAGATCAAGACTCATCCCCTCCCGCCCGCCGTCCCGCAGCTCCGCGTTCCGGGCCATAATAAGACGCCGCTCGCCGTCGCTGGTTTTGTCCAATATAAGGATATCGTCTATGGAATTGCTCTCCACATTACCGGTAACAAGCACCGTATCTTTAAACCGTTTAACCGAGTTGGACTCCAACTCCAGCGCCGGGGTTGAAACCACGATCCGCCGGTAAAGCCGGGCAAATTGTACGGTCCCCGCGGGGAGCAGGATGTCGTTGGCTAAAAAAGACATTATAGAGATAAATATTCCTATGGTTATGGCGGGAATAAAAATATTCCGGTAAGAAAGGCCCGAAGAAAGCATCACCAGTATTTCATTATCCGAAGTCATGCGGCCTATGGTCATAAGGGTCCCCACTAAGGAAGCAAAGGGCGCGGACATAGCCACCACCGAAGGAAGGGAAAAGAGGACCAATAGGGCAACCTGTCGAAGGGGGACCTTTTTGGTTAAAATTTCCTGGGCCATAAGCAGTAGTTGGTTTACAAAAAAAACAAAAAAGAAAAAAAGAAAGGCCACGAAAAACGAAACCAGGGTCTCAAAAAAAATACTCCTGAACATGGTCCAGGACGCGGAACGTTTATTTTCCATCGTTTAAGATGATATTCCCGTTGATCCGAATCCGCCGCTTCCCCTCGCCGTTGGGGATACCGACCCGGTTTCCGTTATAAGGGCCTTCGATACCGGGGCAACCACCAACTGGGCTATCCGGTCTCCGTCCTTTACGGTAAAAGATTCGGCGCCGAAATTGATCAATATGATCCCCAACTCCCCCCGGTAATCCGAATCAATAGTCCCGGGGGAATTTAAAACCGTAACCCCATGACGGATGGCCAGTCCCGATCGGGGCCGAATCTGCCCCTCGTATCCCGGAGGGATCTCCAATATCAGCCCCGTGGGTACCAAGGCCCGGCCCATGGAGGGTATCAGGAGTTCCTCTGTAAGTCTTGCGGTAATATCCGCTCCGGCAGCCCCCTCGCTCGCGTATTGAGGCAGCCGGGCATTAGGATCTTTTTTATTGATCCTTATTACCGGATTATTATTTCCCGCCATAATTTCCCCTCCCAAGTAATTATGAAAACCTTTAAGGTCCGGTTAACGGTTCCGCGGCGGATGTCCCCCTTCTCCGGCGTGTTCCTCTCCGGAAGGATCAATAGCATCAATATAAGAAAGGTTGAGCCGTCCCATTCTATCGATCTCCAGGAGTTTCACCGGTATGGTCTGCCCTTCTTTCAGGACATCGGTCACCAAGGCAATACGCTGGCGGGATAGTTTTGAAATATGTACCAGCCCTTCCTTACCCGGCAGAATCTCCACAAAGGCGCCGAATTCCATGATCCGTTTGACTGTTCCCGTATATATACGCCCAGTCTCGGGGTCGGAAACTATGCCTAAAACCGCGGCCTTGGCATCTTCCGCATCCTTGGTGTTTTTTCCGTAAATGGTAACCGTTCCGTCATTATCCGTGTTAATGGTAACCTGGTACTGTTCACAGAGAGCTTTGACATTTTTACCCCCCGGACCAATAAGGGCGCCGATCTTATCAACCTCTATGGTGAGGCTTACGATCTTGGGGGCATATTCACTGATATCCGCCGCGGGTTTACTAATGGTCTGGTTCATAATGGAAAGGATGTGGAGCCGCCCCCGCTTGGCCTGATCCAGGGCTTTCCGCATCACTTCGGGACTGACCCCGGCAATCTTAATATCCATTTGGAACCCGGTAATACCGGCTTCGGTTCCCGCCACCTTAAAATCCATATCCCCCAGGTGATCCTCTTCTCCCAGGATATCCGAAAGAACCGCGTACCGGTCTCCGGGCCCTCCCCTGCCTTCGGTGATAAGCCCCATGGCGATACCGGCCACGGGTTTTTTCATGGGTACCCCGGCCTGGAGCATGGAGAGGGTTCCGCCGCATACCGATGCCATGGATGAGGAACCGTTGGACTCCATGATCTCCGAAACCACCCGCACGGTATAGGGAAATTTTTCCTTGGAAGGCACCATGGCCGCCAGGGAACGCCGGGCCAAGTTACCGTGACCGATTTCCCGGCGGCCCGTTCCCATACGGCCGACCTCCCCCACCGAATAGGGGGGGAAATTGTAATGCAAAATAAAGTTCTCCCGCTTATCCCCTTCGATATCATCGTAGATCTGCTCGTCAAATACGGTTCCCAGGGTGGTAACCGCCAGAGCCTGGGTCTCGCCCCGGGTAAAAAGGGCGGAACCATGGGTCCGCGGGAGGATCCCCACTTCGCAGGTAATATTCCGGATGTCTTCAGTCCCCCGGCCGTCTACCCGCAGGCCCTTATTTAAAATCGAGGAACGGAGAATTTCATATTCCATATCCTCAAAAAGGGCGTCAAAAAGTTTTTTCTGAATTTCATCTTCCAACTGGGAAACATATAAAGCGGCGATATCATCCTTTACCTTTTTGATTGCCCCGGAGCGTTCCTGCTTGCCCTTGACAAAACAGGCTTCCTCCAACCGGGGATAGGCGGCGTTCCGGATAAGGTCCTTATTTTCCAGAACAAAGGCGGTCTCTACCAAGGGAAGTTTATCCTTACCCGCAAGCTCCCGCAGCTTTTGCTGTAATTCACAAAGCTCACCGATAATCCCCTGGGCTTTTTCCAGGGCGGCAATCATGGTATCTTCATCAACCTCGGCGGCGCCCCCTTCCACCATGGTAATCCCCTCTTTGGTACCGGCCACCACTATCTCCAGTTCCGACTTTTCAATCTCCTCGTAGGTGGGGTTAACAATGAGTTCCCCCGCGACAGAACAGATCCGTACCCCCGCGATGGGGCCGTTAAAGGGAATATCCGAAATATGTACCGCCGCGGAAGACGCGATAATCGCCAACATATCCGGAGGATTTACCTGATCGGTGGATATGGTCGTGGGAATCACCTGGATTTCCCGTCCGAAATTCTTATCAAACAGGGGGCGCATCGGCCGATCTATAAGCCGGGATACGAGGATCTCCTTGTCCTTGGGACGGCCCTCCCGTTTGATAAAACCCCCGGGAATTTTTCCGGCGGCATAATATTTTTCATTATAATCTACCGTAAGGGGGACATAATCCAGCCCTTCCACGGCGTTTGAAGATGAACAAACGGTGGCAATTACCGCTGAACCCGCATATTGCGCAAAAACCGCCCCATTGGCCTGTTTTGCGATTCTACCGGTTTCAAGAATCAAGTCTTTACCGGAAATTTGAAATGTTACTCTTTGAATCATATACTCCTATCCAAATTATAAACCATAAAAGCGGACTTTCAAAATAACTATTTTGAAAGTAAGGCTGTTTCAAACCTCGGTCGGTTTTGCAACAGCCTCGGAGCCTAAAAAGACCCGGTCCCGGCCCAACTATTTCCATTCCGGCCGATTCCAGGCAGCGCCAAAGAACCGCAAAACCCAGCGGGTTTTTAAGGTTTTCATTTGCGGAGTCCCAATTCCTTGATAAGGGACCGGTACTTTTCCAGCTCTCTCCGCTGTATATACTTCAACATACGCCGCCGTTTTCCGACCAGGATCAACAAGCCCCTCTGACTGGACTTGTCCTTCTTATAGAGTTTGCAATGCTCCGTAAGCTGATTTATCCGTTTGGTCAACAGGGCAATTTGAACTTCCGAAGTACCGGTATCCTTTTCGTTCTTGCCGAATTTAGTAATGATAGAGGTCACATCTTCTTTGTTTAAAGCCATATATATTCTCTCCTTGGAAACCAATTCACCTTTGAAACTGTTTCAAAATCCGATGGTCCCCAGGGCCAATGATTTTGAAAGACAAACATTACTTGTCCAGCAACCTTAGATTAAAAGGAAAAAGCCGGCCGGCATAATTCAGGGCTTAGCCGCTTTTTCTAAATCCGGTTTCAAAAACCTGCCTTTTGAAGCCGGCCCTTTTCTGAATTCAATACGATCCGCCTGATTTAATGACGGAATAAACACGCCGCCGCCTTCAACCAGAACTTCCGTTTCCATTCCCCCGCTCTTAGGGAATTCGTAAAAAATTACGGTATACCGCCCCGGCGGAGGCAGGATCCGGTAATGGGAACGGGCCTCGTAAAACAAACCGCCGGGCTTAGGGCGGGGAGACAAACCGGCCAAATCTATTTCCACCTTTCTGCCCAGAAGCAAGGCCGCCTTGTCCAAGTCGCCTGAAAAAACCGCCTCCCGGATCCGGCTTGAACTAACCGGAATCCCCCCTTCCATCACCGGGGGAACCACTTCGGTTTCCGGGTTAAGTTTTTTTATTTCCGGTACGCCCGTATCAAGTCCGTAGCCGCACCGAAAATTACTGCCCACCGCCAGAAAATTCAACCTTCCCCGGCTCTTTAAAAAACCAATAAAATCTCTACCATCCAGTTTACTGAAATCTCCGGAAAAGTCAATCAGGATAACAAGCTCCACCCCCAGGGCTTCAAAAATAACCATTTTCCGGTCCAGCCCGACAATATCCCCCCGGTATTCCCCGGAGCGTAATACCTTCTTGGGGTTTTGCCTAAAGGTGATCACCGTGGGAATACAGCCGGGGGCCCGTTGAACAATTTTTCCGATCAGGGCCTGGTGCCCCCGGTGAACCCCGTCAAAAACCCCGACGGTCATGGCCGTTCCCTCCTTGACGGACCTGTCTAAAAGGGCGCCCTCCATAAAATGGGACCAGTCAAGAACGCGCATAGACATATCCGTAGGACCAGGCGCCGCGGGTTTTTTGTTCGATTATTCCCAAAAAATCCCCGTCCTTGCCGGCACAGGCCCCGGATCGGAACAATCCCGCGGCGGATGGGGAATCCGGGGGAAGCATAATCTTTTTTTCTTTTATGAGCCTATCCAGGGGTATGCCCCGGCTTATCATTTCCGCCGCGGAGGCATCGGTAAAAACAACGGGGATACCCAGGGCGTCAAAGACCTCCGGATCCAGGGGCCTGAGGACTTCAGCCGGGGACACCGTTCCCGGGGAGAGGGAGGAAAAGTCCAGGGCCTGGGAAAGATAAAAACCCGCCGCCTGGGTCCGGGTAAGGGCTTGGAGGTAACCCCGGGATCCCGCCGCCAGGGCTATATCCCTGGCCAGGGAGCGGATATAGGTTCCCTTGGAACAATGGACATGGACGGAAGCCAGGGGAGGCTCGTAAGAGAGGAGGTCCAGCGCATAAACCGTAACCGGGCGTTTCTCCATTTCTACGGACTCTCCTTCCCGGGCGCGTTGGGAAGCCCGCTTGCCCCCCAGGTGGATCGCGGAATAAGCCGGAGGCGCCTGGAATATATCCCCCTGAAAACGGGGAAGGACCTCCTCCAGGACTTCCTTTAGGGGGATCTCCCCCTGGGCAACGGGGATACCTTCGGGATCCAGGGTATCGGTTTCAACGCCAAACCGGATGATCCCCTCGTAGTGTTTATCACACCCTGAAACCCAGGGGGTCAGTTTTACCGCCCTGCCCACCAATACCAAGAGGAGGCCCGACGCAAATTTATCCAAGGTACCGGCGTGACCTACCTTAGAAGTGGAAAAGAACTTTTTTACCAAATCAAGGGATTGAAATGAGGTCAGTCCGGGGGGTTTGTTGAGTAATAATATCCCCGAGGGCTCAAGGACCGTCATTATGCACTAAATCCTCGATTTTTTTAATCATCTCAAAGCCTTCACGAAGCCCCGTATCCTCGTGAAAACGGAGCCGGGGAATTTGGCGGATCCGCATCCCGGCGTTTAACTGGGCCTGGATAAACCCGGCGGCGCTCTGTAAACCGGCAACACCCTTCCGGGGGCCCTTGGAGGTCTGATAATCGGAGACATAAACATCCGCGAAGGAGAGATCCCGGGACACCTTAACCCGGGTAATAGAAAGAAAGGGATCCACCCGGGGATCTTTGATCCGCCCCTCCACGATAAGGGAACCAATCAGTTCCTGAATAAGCCGCTCTATCCGCTCAAGCCTATATTCCGACATAGATTAAGACCCAAGCTTTCTGGCAATTTCTACTAATTCAAAAACCTCTATCTGATCTCCCACCTGGATGGTGTCAAACCCATCAAAACCTATGCCGCATTCATAACCCGCCGCGACTTCCCGGGCATCGTCTTTAAACCGCCGGAGGGAACTGATCTTTCCCGTATGAACCACGATACCCTCCCGGATGATGTTAACGCTGGCATTCCGCTTAACCGTCCCGGTGAGGACATAACATCCGGCGATGGTACCTATTTTCGGCACCTTAAAGGTTTCCCGTACTTCCACGGAAGCGATCACTTCCTCTTTGGTATCAGGTTTAAGCATCCCCTCCATGGCCTGACGGATCTCTTCTACCGCCTTGTATATGATATTGTATTTGCGGACATCTACCTTCTCCTGATCCGCCAGGATCTTCGCCTTGGGCACGGGCCGCACATTAAACCCAATGATAATGGCATTGGAAGCAATGGCCAGATCCACATCCCCTTCGTTAATAGCCCCCGGAAGGGCCTGGATCACATTAAGGCGCACCTCGTTGTTGGAGAGCTTCTCCAAACTTGATCGGAGTACCTCGGCGGAACCCTGGACATCACTTTTGATGATAACCTTAAGTTCCTGAATCGCCCCGTTATTGATGGTATCGTAGAGGTTGTCCAGGGTGATCTTTTTGACATTTTTGGCGTCCTCAAACCGTTTCAGCTCCTGCCGCTTCGAGGAGATACCCCGGGCGATCCTTTCGTCCTCCACCACCTGCAGGGGATCCCCGGCATTGGGAATGCCCTCAAAACCCAGAATCTCCACCGGCATGGAGGGGGTGGCATTCTCCGCCTTATCGCCCTTATCGTTAAAAAGGGCCCGTACCTTGCCCGGCCAGATGCCGGCCACAAAGGAATCGCCGATATGGAGGGTTCCCCGCTCCACCATCACCGTGGCGACAATGCCCCGGCCATGGTCAATCCGCGATTCCAGGACCTTCCCTTCGGCGGCGTGTTTGTAATTGGCCTTAAGGTCCAGGAACTCCGCCTCCAAGATGATGGCATCGATGAGTTTATCAATCCCCTCCTTCCGCAGGGCCGAAAGCTCCACAAACATGGTCTGCCCCCCCCAGTCTTCGGGCATCAGCCCCAGATCGGAGAGCTGGCTTTTCACCCGGTCGGGGTTGGCCTCGGGCTTGTCCATTTTGTTCACCG
>JAITBE010000084.1 GCA_031283755.1 Spirochaetaceae bacterium | reverse complement strand
CGGCGGCGTCGTTGTAAAACTGCTGCAAGCACTCGTCTTTAAGGTAAAAGTGAACCCAGGTGTTCATGTACACCTTTGAGAATTCAAAGTCAACACCGGAATTCGTAGTTTACCCCCATTGCGGAGTTCTTGGGTTATGCTGTAATAATAATATCATTGGTTAATCATGGAGTGATGGGGTAGAAAAAATTGAGATTTTTCCTGTGAAAATGTCCGCCCCGGCGTTTTCTCTGGTTTCTTTTGCCTTCTGGAGACGACAAATTGACGGATGCATATTCTCAATATCGAAAATATATATTGCTATATTGCAGAGGTTCATTTTATGACAATTGCGAAAAGTCTTGAATTCATATACCCTTGGTTTATGATACAGATCGCTTTTACCGGGGGCGGTTCCGGGGGGCATATTTATCCCGGCTTGGCCGTAGCCGGCTGCCTGCAGCGGCAGGGACCTTGTCGTATTTTTTGGATAGGTTCCTCCGGCGGGATAGACCGGTCTATCGTTGAGCAAGGGGGGATAGAATTTTTTGGGATCCCCTCGGGTAAATTCAGGCGTTATTTTTCTTTCCGCAATTTTTTGGATGTTTTTAAGGTCCTGGCGGGATTTTTTGCCGCCCGGAAAATTTTAAAGCGGGAAAAGCCGGATCTGCTTTTTTCTAAAGGGGGGTTTGTAAGCGTTCCCCCTTGTCTTGCCGCCGCGTCCCTGGGTATTCCCCTCTGTACCCATGAATCGGACCTAAGTCCCGGCCTGGCCACCAGGATCAATACCCGTTTTGCCCAAAGAATATTCACCGCCTACGAAAACACGGCGGCCTTTTTGTCCCGAAAGTATAAAGACCGGATCCGCCTTACCGGGAACCCTATTCGTCCTGAATTCAGCAAAGCCGATGCCGCCCGGGGCCGGGCTTTTTTGGGGATTAATGAGGGGGAGCGGATCCTCCTTGTTTTAGGGGGAAGCCAGGGGGCCAGGGAGATAAACGATTTGGTTCGTAGCTGCCTCGCCGAACTTACCGGGCCCTATGTCGTGGTACACCAGACCGGCCAGCGTACTTCCTGGGACCTTGCGCCCTCCGAAAGGTATCGGCCCTATCCGTATTTTACGGAAGAGATGCCCCAGATACTTGCCGCTTCCGAGCTTGTCCTGGGCCGGAGCGGGGCCGGAACTATCTGGGAGTGCGCCGCCCTGGGCCGGCCCATGGTGCTGATCCCCTTGAGTGGTTCCGGAACCAGGGGGGATCAGGTAGAAAACGCCCGGTTTTTTGAAAAAGCCGGGGCCGCGGCGGTTCTTTCGGGGGGAGAGGTTTCCCCCAAAGCCCTGGTGGAAACGGTTTTATCTATCGCCGGAGATGAGGAGAAGCGGGCCGCCATGGTCCGGGCTTCGGCAAAAATCGGCGCGCAGGACGGGGCGGCGTCGATTGTCCGGGAAATGATCTCCCTGCTAGAGGAAAAAACCAATGGATGAAAGCTCCGCCGCTATCCGTATGATAGCCCTGGAACCTATTGATATTATTTTTATTGCCCTGGTCCTGATCCTGGTCATCCGCTGCGCCCTCCGGGGGTTTATCGAAGAAGTTTTGTCCATGGCATCGGTGGTCATAGGAGCCCTTTCTGCGGTTTTTTTCTACAAAAAGGGGGGGGCGTTTATCCGGGAAAGATATTTGGAAAATATAGAGGTTATTCCCGAGATTCTTGCCTTTGTAATGTTATTTCTGATTCCCTTTGTGGGAATAAGAATATTGGAACGTATTATCAAGGATATTATTACCAGGGTTAAGCTGGGCGGGTTTGACCGTTTTTTAGGGATCCTTTTTGGTTTGCTTGAGGGAATTACCCTGATTTCCCTGGTGCTTTTTGTGATTGACATACAACCCCTTTTTGATAAAAACCTGCTCCTGGAAAAGAGTTTTTTCGCCCGTTTTCTCCTGCCCCTCGTTGGGGAAGTACACCGGTCGGTGGTGAGTTTTTTGGGAGGGTTAGGGAGCCATGTTTGAGAATATTTTGGGGCAGCCCGGAATTTTTCAGTTGACCCGGGACATAAGCGCCGGTGTTCTGGCGCCTTCCCTGCTTTTTTTTGGCCCCCCCGCATCGGGAAAGGGAACCGCGGCTTTGGAGCTTGCCCGGGTTCTCTCCTGCGAAAATCCCGGCGTCCCCTGGAATTGTTCCTGCGCCGCCTGTTTTCATCACCGGACCCTTACCAACCCGGATATACTCCTCTTGGGTTCCCGTCATTTTTCTGCGGAAATCGCCGCGGCGGCGGCGGCTTTTGACCGGGAGCCGGAGGCGGTTTCGGCGCGGCTGTTTTTTATCCGTTCGGTCCGGAAACTCCTGGCCCGGTTTTCTCCGGTTCTTTGGGAGGATGATCCCCTGGGGAATTTTAAGGAATATGTGCTTGCCCTGGAGGAGAATTTGGATGAATTGGCCATTGCCGCCCCCCCTGATCAGACGGCTGATTCTGAAGGGGGAAAGGCCAGGGGGGATGCCTTAAAAAAAATAAACGCCCGGATTCTGAGCAATGCCTTGAAACTTGAGGCCGAGGGCATAAGCGAAACGGTTCCCGTTTCCCATATAAGACGGGCCGCTTATTGGAGCCGTTTGGCTCCGGCGGGAAAACATAAACTCCTTATTATCGAAAACGCCGACCGTATGCAGGAAAGCGCCCGTAATTCGATCCTGAAAATTCTGGAGGAACCCCCGAGGACGGTTACTATCCTGCTCACCTGCGCCCGTCCAGAATCCTTGATCCCCACCATCGTATCCCGGCTGCGGCCCTATCGGTTTTTTCCCCGGGATGCCGCTGCCGAGGGAGAGGTGATCCGCCGGGTATTCCGGGATGTCCGGATCGGGGAAAAAAACAGCGTCCCGGGTTCCGGGGACGGAGGCTTGATCACCGCTTACCTTGATTCCTTTCTCCCGGTTACCATGGAAAAACTCTATCCCCTGGCGGCTTTTTTTATCGCCTCCCTTGCGGCCTCCACGGTGGTGGGGCTGCGGGAAAGGGGCTTTTCCGTAAGCCCCCAAGAGCTGGTGGCTCTGGGCAAATTTACCGCACCCATCGCTGAACAGGGAAACCTGGGAAGGCCGGTGACGGATACGAAAAACCTTATATCCAGGGTCCTGGAGGAGGCGGGTAATTTTGAAACCCTCGAGCTTTTTTCCCGTTTTTTGGGGCAGCTCCTTTCTCTCCTGTCCGAAAGTTTTAAGGGGGAAACTCCCCAGCCCGGGGAAATTGCCTATCGGGATATATGGAAAAGCCGGATCAGGGATGCCGAGGGGGCGGTGAGGATCTTCAATCAAAAAGCCGCCCTGGCCCTTGAACGGCTTTTTACGGAACTTAAGCGGGAAATGATTGAACTCCATCCCGAAACGCTGATTTGTGTTGGCGGAGGAATGTAAACGGAGTAGGTATGAGACATTTTATTAGACGGGCTTTACAAAAGATAAACAAACTGACCATGGAGCAGATCCAGGCGCTCCTGTTTTCCACGGCCGCGGAGATAGACCGGCTTGAGACGGTGCTGGATTCTCTTACCGAGGGGATTCTGGTCTGTGATACCGAACACAACCTGATCCTGGTTAATAAATTAGCCGAACGGTTTATCCCCGTGAGTTATGAACAGGAGAATACCCCTATATGGATTTCCGTGCGGAATGAGGAGGTGGCCGATTTTCTGGAAACAACCCTGATAAACGGTGACCGGGTTGAAGAACGGGAATTTGATATTGACGTTAAGGGGACCCAGCGGCTGCTCAGCATCGGTGTTCTCCCCCTGGTACGGGATCATCAGGTAACCGGTTCCCTTATTTACATTGAAGATATTACTGAAAAGAGGGGGAAGGAAGCAAAACTGCGGCGGGCCGAAAACCTTGCCAGCCTGACCACCCTGGCCGCCGGAGTGGCCCATGAGATAAAAAATCCCCTGGGGTCCCTTTCCATCCACATTCAGCTGATCCAGAAGGCTCTGACCGCCAACCGGGAAATGTTTATCAATGCCCACCCTGCGGGGCAGGATCATATAGGCCAAAAACCCATGGAGTATTTTAATCTTCTGAATAAATATATCGCCGTGATTAACGAGGAAATTGACCGGCTTAACCGTATAGTGGTGGATTTTCTTTTCGCGGTCCGTCCCATGAACATGGAATTCAGGGAAGGGGATATCAATAATATTATTGAGGAGCTTATCAAATTTGTCGGTTATGAGTTAGAAGAAGCCCACATTAAATATATATTGGAACTGGGGGAGAACCTTCCCTTGGTTGACGTGGACGAGCGGTTTATGAAACAGGCGCTGCTCAATTTAATTAAAAACGCCATAGCCGCTATGCCCCAGGGAGGAACGTTCACCATAAAAACCGAAACCCAGGATGCGGAAATCCGGATCAGCGTTTCCGATACCGGTATTGGTATTCCGGAAGATAATCGTTTAAAGATATTTGAGCCCTATTTTACCACGAAGGAAAATGGTTCCGGTCTGGGCTTAACCCTGGTCTTCAAGATAATCCGGGAACATCGGGGGGAAATTACCGTTAAATCCCGGGAAGGGGAGGGGACCTGTTTTATCATTACCTTGCCCATTCCTCCGAAGGAACAGCGGCTTATTGCCTATGGAGGCGATGAATGAGATTCAAACTCCTCGTAGTGGATGATGAAAAAAATATCCGGGAAGGGCTGGCGGATTTTCTTGCCATGGATGGGTATACCGTGGAAACCGCCGCGGACGGAGACGGGGGATTAAAGAGTTTTCAGAAAGGGGATATAGACCTGGTGATCACCGACCTCAGGATGCCCGGTTTAAGCGGAGAGGAACTCTTGAAACGGATCGTTTCCGAAACCCCGGGAATTCCGGTCATCGTTCTGACCGGTCATGGGACGGTGGAAAATGCCGTGGTGGCTATGCGGAACGGGGCCTATGATTTTCTCACCAAGCCGGTCAATCTGGACCATCTTTCCCTCCTGGTTAAGCGGGCCCTTCAAAGCAGGGAATTGATCCTCAAACACCGGCGGCTGGAAGAGGAGCTGGAACAGAAAAAGACCTTTGAAGCCATTATCGGTACCAGCAATCCCATGCGGAAGGTTTTTGACACGATCCGCCGGGCGGCGCCTACCAAGGCTTCTATTTTGATCACCGGCGAATCCGGCGTGGGAAAGGAACTGGTGGCCGATGCGATTCATCAGCTTTCTCCCCGCAAGGACAAGCCCCTCATTAAGGTCCATTGCGCGGCGTTGGCGGCAAGCCTCCTCGAAAGCGAGCTTTTTGGCCACGAAAAGGGCAGCTTTACCGGAGCGGTGGCCCGTAAACGGGGGCGTTTTGAACTTGCCCATGAAGGAACCCTCTTTCTGGATGAAATCGGCGAAATCGACCAGAACATCCAGATTAAGCTTTTGCGGGTCCTTCAGGAAAAGAGGTTTGAACGGGTCGGGGGGGAGGATACGATTGAAAGTGATGTCCGAATCGTCGCGGCCACCAATAAAGACCTCAAGGCCGAAATTGAAAAGGGGAATTTTCGGGAGGACCTTTACTTCCGCCTTAATGTGGTAAATATCCTGGTTCCCCCGTTACGGGAACGGCGGGATGACCTGCCCCTCTTAATTACCGCTTTTTTAAAGGAATTTGCCCAGGAAAACGGTAAAACCGTGGACGGCATTAACGAAAAAGCCCGGGCCGCCATTTACAGTTATGACTGGCCGGGGAATGTCCGGGAGCTGCGGAATTGTATGGAAAGCGCCGTGGTTATGACCAAGGGACCGGTAATTACCGAAGAGGATCTGCCGCCGACCCTGCGGGCAAAAAATGAGGATGGTTGGATCCGTATCCCCTTTGGGACTACCCTGGAGGAATCGGAAAAGATCATTATCCGGGATACCCTCTCCGCCCAAAAAGGTAACAAAAGTAAAACCGCCGAGGTCCTGGCTATCGGCCGCAAAACCCTGCACCGCAAACTTGCCGAATGGGGGGAAGAAGGGGCCGGTATGGAGCTCGATGAATAAAAAGCCGGAAGGAGGCTCATTCGCAGGGGCTGGTACCCAAGCTTGTATGGGGAGCCTCGGGTTCAATTTTCCGGCGGCGTGGCCATAAAAGGAGAAAAATATGAAATTTTCCGTATGTATTGACGCGGTTTTAAAAGGGCCCGATATCGGAAGGAAGCTGCGGGATATCAAGAGCCTGGGCGGAACGGCCTTTGAATTTTGGTCTTGGTGGGATAAGGACCTTGATGAAATCAAGGAAGGGATCCGTGAGACCGGGCTTAATCTTGCCGCCATGTGTACCAAATTTATCAGCCTGACCGACCCCGCGCAACGTGAGGTCTACCGGACCGGTCTTGCGGAATCGTTAAAGGCGGCAAAGGATCTGGGCTGTAAATTATTGATCAGCCAGGTTGGCAGCGATACCGGCCAAGGGGAGGCGGTGCAAAAGCAGAGTATCATCGACGGCCTCAGAGCCTGCGTCCCCCTGCTGGAAGATTACGGGGTTGTTTTAGCTATAGAGCCCCTCAATACAAAAATCGACCACCGGGGATACTACCTGTGGAGATCCGCCGAGGCCTTTGAGATTGTGGATGCCGCGGCAAGCCCCTGGATAAAAGTCCTCTATGACATCTACCATCAACAAATCATGGAAGGCAATATTATCAATACGGTGAGCGCCAATCTAAAAAAGATCGGCCACTTCCACGCCGCGGGGATTCCCGGCCGGGGAGAACTTTCTTCCGGCGAATTGAATTACCCCGCTATTTTTTCCGCCATAGACCGGGCCGGTTATACCGGGTATATGGGGCTTGAATACTTTCCAACCCAGGACCCTTTGGGGGAACTCAAAAGCATTTTGGGCAGGGCCCCTTCGGGCCGATCCTGAGCGCGATTATCCCCTGAAGAGAAATTAGGAAGGAGGGGCGTATGATTTGTGCGGAATTCCGCGCTATTCCACCCTTCCTGTCTGCCGCCACCGTTCTATCCGGTCGTAGGCCGCGTTGAGCCGGGCGGACTTTTCCGTGGCCTTTTTCAGATTTCCCGGATGTCCCGCGTGACGGTCGGGGTGGTGTTTTTTAAGGAGTTGTTTATACGCCGCCTTACATTCCCCCGCGGAAGCTCCCGGAGTAAGTCCCAGTTCCGCGAAATCCTGCCGCAGGGCTTCGGAAACCCCAGAGGTTTGGGCAGGCCCGAAGCCTTCGGCCCGGCCGTACCCGGTATTCCCGCCGGCGCCGAAACCGGTCTTTTCTTTCCCGGATCCCCCGGAAAGGAAGTCGTTTAATTCTTCAAAAGCCGCTTTCAGATCCGGATCCGGGGAAGACGACCACTCTTTCCCGGCGGAACGTCCAAAAATATGGTCATCATCATCGTGGAGATAGCTCTTGATAATATCTTCAATTCGATCAAAAAAGCCCATAAAACAAATATAGCCCCTCTTGGAAGAAATTTTAACCACCCGCCAAGACCCGCGGGGACCGGGCAATTGCCCCGCCTCCACGGTTATTCTTACAGGACCTCTGGAAATTATCCGGGAGGTATGGTATACTACCGGAGCTTGTTTCAAAGCCGGCCTGAGTTTTAAAGCCGCTTCACTTTTGAGGGGATTTTTATGAAGATCAGTAAGAAGAATTTCGGTCTTTTTTCTTCAGGAAAAAAGGCGGCCCTTTACATCCTTAAAGCGGGGGATTTATCCCTGTCTTTATCGAATTTTGGGGCAACCCTGGTTTCGCTCTCCGTGCCTTCCCGGAAAAATCAAACCCAGGATGTGCTTTTGGGGTATTCCACCCTGGATGGATATATCTACAATAAACCCTATATAGGCGCCACCATCGGACGCTTCGGTAACCGTATCGGCGGCGGCAAATTTACCCTGAATAATTCGGTATACGAGTTATTCAAGAACGACGGGGACAATACCCTCCATGGCGGACGCCGGGGGTTTGACAAGCACCTCTGGAAAGCCGCCGCCTATGAAGAAAAAGACGGTGTCTTTGTCCGTTTTGAACTGACCAGTCCCGACGGGGACGAGGGGTTCCCGGGCAATCTTAAGGCGGTGGTAAGCTACGGATTAACCAAATCCAACGAGCTCGTTGCCGATTATACGGCCCGCCTCGATGCACCCTGTCCGGTGAACCTTACCAACCATGCCTATTTTAACCTGGCCGGGGAGGGCCGGGGAGACATCCTCTCCCATGAGGTGCGGCTCTATGCTTCTTCTTATGTGGAGGTAGGCCCCAATCTTATCCCCACCGGAACCCTGGCGCCGGTAGCCGGGGGGGCCTTTGATTTTAACAATCCTAAACCCATTGGCAGGGATATCGAAGCCACCGGAGGCGGGTACGATCATTGTTTTGTCGTGGACGGGGAACCGGGAAAACTGCGGCCCTGCGCCGAGGTCGTGGAGCCTGAATCCGGCAGGACCATGCGGGTTTTCACAACCCAGCCGGGGGTCCAGTTTTATACGGGAAATTTCCTTGAGGGGGTTCGGGGAAAAGCGGGTTCGATTTATGATAAACACGCCGGTTTTTGCCTGGAAACCCAGTATTTCCCCGATGGGCCGAATCAGCGGGGATTTCCTCCCTGTATATTCGGGCCGAACAAGGAATACCACGAAAAAGCCCTTTTTGCCTTTAGCTGGTAACCCCCGGTGTACGAAAAAAAGCCTGGGGGGTTTCAAAAATAAAAAAATAGCTTGAATAATGAGGAATTAGAAATTATACTTGATTTTAGACAGACGCTTTTTGTATCAGGGGGCGTATTATGCCTGGGCAAAAAAAACTTTTTCTCACCATGTTTCAGGCAGAGATGGAAGACAGCCATGGGGATGTTTTATATCTTTCCGGGGTCAATGAGAGCAGATTCAAAAACGGCGAGATAACCAATTATGTGTATAATGAAAACAAGGCGTTTTTGGCGCATGAGGCTTCGGGGATCAAAGAGCTGATCACCTATATCGGCACCATAAATGCCGAAAATTATAAAGATGTAGAGGAAATGGCATCGAGCGTGGGTGAGTTATTAAAAACACGGGCAAAGGAACAGGATGACCCGCAGGCGGTTTATGGGATTATTTCGCGGAAAATTAAAAAGGTAATGAAGTATATCATGGAATATGCTGAATAAGGTTTTTTTGAACCCTTACTAACAGGGTAGACCCGGAAGGTCAATATTTTCGTGATTAAAGAGGAGATTATGGATATCCAACTACAGGAGCTTATTGATAAAATAAAAAGGGATGGGATCGAATCCGCCTCGGAAGAGGCGTTACGGCTTAAAACCCAGGCTGAGGGGGAGGCAAAACATATTGTTGACGCCGCCCGGAGGGAGGCGGCTGATATTATTGCCAAAGGAAAAGCCGACGCGGAGCGGGCGGAAAAAGCCGGAACAGCGGCCCTGGAGCAGGCTTCCCGTAATTTGGTCCTGGCCTTTAAGAAGGAAATCGAAACCCTCCTCGATAAAATTATCGCGTTAAAAACCGAAGCCCTCTATAATGATGAGGTTCTTAAAGGGGTGCTTCCCGAACTCCTCAAAAACTGGGCTTCCAAGGGAAGCGATTCCCTGGACGTTTTACTTTCCGAAAAGGACCGTAAAGCCCTGGCGGGTTATTTTAACGATAAACTTGCATCGGAATTGAGCAAGGGCCTGGAATTAAAGACAGACCGTAACTTGGGCGCCGGGTTCCGGATTGCCGAAAAAGACGGATCGGCCTATTACGATTTTTCCGCGGAATCGGTGGCGGAATTACTGTCGGCCTATCTTAATCCCCGTTTGGCGGAGATCCTGAAAAGCGCGGTAAAGGACAACTAAGCGGTGGGTTCCTATTATTTTCTTATCGCCCAACTTCCTTATCTTATTTACGGGCAGCCGGCGCCTATGTTGCCTGAGGCCTTTAAATCCCTTTGTGATTACCAGCTTGAGCCCGCCGACCGGGTTTTGTTGGATTATTGTACCTTGGACGGGGGTTTTGTCCCTAAGGAAGGTATTCCGTCTTATGGGGAAAGCCCGGAGCCTACCCCTTCGGATTTTATTAACGGTTGGCGTTCCTGGGAGCGGGCCCTCAGGCTGCACCTTGCCCGGCTCCGGTTTCAACGGCTTAAACCCGAAGGCGGGACAGCGCCGGCGGCCTCCCCCGAAGGTATGGCCCAGGCCGCGCTGGCAGCCAAGACGGCGCTGGCTATTGAATCCCCCCTGGAAGCGGAACTTTTCCTGGACAAAAGCCGCTGGGATGCCATAGAGACCCTCCAGGGGATTGATTATTTTACACGGGATACGATATTTGCGTATTTACTCAAACTGCTCCTCATGGAACGGAGGTCTTTTTTTAAGGCCGAAGAGGGATTTGCGGAATACAAGGGCTTATACGCTTCCATCATGGAAGCTGCCGGCGGACTCGCGTCCGTAACCAGTATTGAATCGGGAGAACCGAAATGACCGGAACAAAAGGAAAAGTGGTGGCCGTTAACGGCAATATGGTGAGCGTCCGTTTTGATGGCGCCGTTTCCATGAACGAAGTCGGCTATGTTAAAGTAGGCGGCAAATCTTTAAAAAGCGAAGTCATCCGTATCCGGGGTGATATTGCACAACTACAGGTTTTCGAGATTACCAAGGGTATCTCCGTGGAAGATTCGGTGGAATATTCCGGGGAGATGTTGGCGGTAGAAGTGGGACCAGGCCTTTTGGGCCAGGTGTTTGACGGTCTGCAGAACCCCCTTCCCAAACTGGCGGAAGAAGCGGGGTATTTCCTGGAACGGGGGGTATATCTGGATCCCCTCCCCGCGGATAAAAAATGGGATTTTACCCCGGCGGTTAAAGCCGGGGACCGGGTTGAACGGGCGGATACCCTGGGAACCGTTCCTGAGGGGGCTTTTACCCACCGGATCATGGTTCCCTTCAACCTTTACGGGTCTTATACGGTCGTTTCGGTAAAAGAAGCCGGTTCCTATACGATTCGGGAAACCATCGCCGAATTAAAGGACGAAAAAGGCAACAGTATCCCGGTAACCATGTCCTTCCGCTGGCCGGTTAAACGCCCGGTGGATTGTTTTGAGGAACGGCTCAAGCCGGAGGAACCCATGGTTACCCGGGTCAGGCTTATCGATACCTTTTTCCCTGTGGCCCGGGGGGGGACCTACTGTATCCCCGGACCCTTTGGGGCGGGTAAAACCGTACTTCAGCAGATCACCAGCCGCCACGCCGATGTAGACATCGTGATCCTCGCCGCCTGCGGGGAACGGGCCGGGGAAGTGGTGGAAACCCTCAAGGAATTCCCCGAATTATTGGATCCCCGGACCGGCCGTTCCCTGATGGAACGGACCGTGATCATCTGTAATACCTCCTCCATGCCGGTGGCGGCCCGGGAAGCCTCGGTGTATACCGCGGTTACCCTGGCGGAATATTACCGGCAGATGGGGCTCAATGTCCTCCTCCTGGCGGACTCCACCAGCCGCTGGGCCCAGGCCATGCGGGAAATGTCGGGCCGCCTTGAGGAGATCCCCGGGGAAGAGGCTTTTCCCGCGTACCTGGAATCTACCATTGCCAGCTTTTACGAGCGGGCCGGTTTGGTCCGCCTCCGGGACGGTTCCGTGGGGTCGGTTACCATAGGCGGTACGGTCAGTCCCGCGGGGGGTAACTTTGAGGAACCCGTAACCCAGGCGACCCTCAAAGTCGTCGGCGCCTTCCACGGGCTTTCCCGGGAGCGTTCCGACGCCCGCAAGTACCCCGCCATCCATCCCCTGGATTCCTGGTCAAAGTATAAGGGGATTATCGGCGGGGACAAGGTGGAGTATGCCCACGGCTTTATGGCCCGGGGCAGCGAAGTGGAACAGATGATGAAGGTAGTGGGGGAAGAAGGAACCAGCCTGGACGACTATGTGATTTATCTCAAGGGGGATTTCCTGGATTCGGTATATTTCCAGCAAAACTCCTTTGACGCGGTGGACTCCGCGGTGAGCCCCGAACGGCAGAAGCATATCTTCGCCATTATTCTCAATATTTTAGGGTCGAAATTTTCCTTTGGCGATAAAAACGAGGCCCGCAGCTGGTTTAACCGGCTCCGGCAGCGCTTTTTGGATTACAATGGTTCCGAATGGAAAAGCGAGCGGTTCTTTACCCTGCAAAAGGAAATTGAGTCCGCGGTTAGTGAACGGTCCCAGGGCTTGGAGAAGGCGGTTGAAAAAATCCTGGGGTAATAATTTGTGTACGTAAACGGGAGAGTAGGTAGGACAGAAGATGAAAAAGGTATATAGCAAGATAGAATCTATCACGGGGAGCGTCATTACGGTCCGGGCCGAAGGTATCCGTTATGGGGATCTGGCGGAGGTAGACACCGTATTCGGCACCTCCCTGGCGGAGGTGAACCGGCTTGAAAACGATCTGGTCTCCCTCCAGGTGTTTGCCGGGGGCCGGGGTATTTCCACCGGGGATACGGTCCGTTTTTTAGGCCACCCCATGGAGGTGTCTTTTTCGGAAAATCTCATGGGCCGGGTTTTTTCCGGTTCCGGCAGTCCCCGGGACAAGGGGCCCACCCTCCGGGAGAACCTTATCCCCATTGGGGGGCCGTCGGTTAACCCCGCCCAGCGGATCATTCCCCGCCGGATGATCCGGACGGGGATTCCCATGATCGACCTTTTTAACACCCTGGTGGTTTCCCAGAAATTGCCGATCTTCTCCGTTTCCGGGGAACCCTACAATGAGCTTTTGGCCCGGATCGCCATGCAGGCCGAGGTGGACGTGATCGTCCTGGGAGGCATGGGACTTAAATATGACGATTACCTCTTTTTTAAGGATACCCTGGAAGAGGGGGGCGCCCTTTCCCGGACGGTGATGTTTGTCCATACCGCGTCGGACCCCATCGTGGAATGTCTTATGATCCCCGATATGTCCCTGGCGGTAGGGGAGCAGTTCGCCCTTCAGGGCAAGGACGTGCTGGTCCTCCTCACGGATATGACCAACTTTGCCGACGCCATGAAGGAGATATCGATCATTCAGGAGCAGGTTCCTTCCAACCGGGGATACCCCGGGGACCTTTACAGCCAGCTTGCCAGCCGTTACGAAAAGGCGGTCGATTTCGATACCGCCGGGTCCATCACGATCCTGGGGGTTACCACCATGCCCGGGGATGACGTGACCCACCCGGTGCCGGATAACACGGGGTACATCACCGAAGGCCAATATTACCTTAAAAACAGCCGGATCGAGCCCTTTGGTTCCCTGTCCCGGCTTAAACAGCAGGTCAACGGGAAAACCAGGGCGGATCACCGGGCCCTTATGGACGGGATGATCAAACTCTATTCGGCTTATAAGGATACCCTGGAAAAACGGGCCATGGGTTTTATCATGTCCGCCTGGGATACCAAACTCCTCAAATACGGTGAACAATTTGAACGGCAAATGATGGACCTTTCGGTCAATATACCCCTGGAACGGGCCCTGGATTTGGGCTGGGAGATTCTTTCGGATTGTTTCAGCCCCGAAGAAACAGGACTGCGGACGGAGCTAATCGATAAGTTCTGGCCCAAAAAAGGTTAGAAGGGAGGAGGGGGAAGTTAGAATGGAGAAGTTAGAAGGGTCGATTTTTTTCGTATACTCCTCATTTCTCCCTTCTCAATTAAATTAGAGGAACTATGGCGAAGATCAAGCTGACCAAAAATGAGCTGAAAAAGCAAAAAGACTCCCTGAAGATGTATCAGCGTTATCTTCCGACGTTGATGCTCAAAAAACAGCAACTCCAGGCGGAGATCAGGATTATCGAGGTTCGGATCAAAGAATTGCTCCAGGAAAAGGAGCGGATCGATAGTTCTTTTAAGTCCTGGATAGGGGTTTTCGGTGAAAGGGGATTTTTTACCCCCCGGACCTTACGGATAACCAGCCTGAAAACTTCCACCGGAAACATCGCGGGGGTTTCTATCCCCCTCTTTCAAGGGGCGGAATTTTCCACGGAGAATTATGATCTGGCCAGGACTCCCCTCTGGCTTGATACGGCGGTGGAAAAAATGAAACAGGTGCTGCTCCTGGATTTGGAAGCCATGACCCTTGAGGAACAGCGGAAGCGCCTCGATCATGAGCTGCGGGTAACCACCCAGCGGGTTAATCTTTTTGAGAAAATTAAGATCCCCGAAACCAAGGGGAATATCAAAAAGATCCAGGTTTATTTAGGGGATCAGCAGACTTCCGCGGTGGTCCGCGGGAAGATAGCTAAACGCGGAATGGAGAGGGCGGCCCAATGATCGTACCGATGAAGAAAGTATCCCTGGTGGTCATGGAAAAAAACCGGGAAGTTTCCCTGGAAAAACTCCGGGAAGCGGGGGTACTTCATTTAGAAAAACGGAATGTTCGATCCGATGAATTAACCAAACTCCTGGATCGGAAGGCTAAGGTGGAAACCGCCCTGGGGGTTTTACAGTCCTATCCGGAGGAGAAAAGGGCCTCCGGGAAAATTCCGGCGGATGAACAGGAGAAAGCCGGCGCGGTCCCGCAGGATGTTTTTTCTTCCGAAGCTATAAACGGAGACGCCCCGCCGGATGTAGTCTCCCGGGTTTTGGAATTGGGGGATGAAAAAAAGACCCTCCAGGAGCAGATCCTCGTACATACCAAGGAGCGGAGCCGTATCGAAAAATGGGGAAATTTTGATCCCCGGGCCTTTGCGGAATTTGCCGAAAAAGGCATCGTGCTTATTCCCTATGAACTTTCCCTTAAGGGGCACGAATCCCTCCCCGAAGGGCTGATAGCGCTGGGACAGGACAAG
>JAITBE010000083.1 GCA_031283755.1 Spirochaetaceae bacterium | reverse complement strand
GTCATATGGTCGATTATAACAACAATTATCCAAAAATAATTTCATTCCATAAGTTCCTATAAACTTAATGATATATTATAATAAAAAACAATCAATACCTATAAATGGCGTATTATTTTTAATACAGTATTTCCCAATAAAGTCGGCATTGCACATAACGTTCCGGCTGTTGGCGACTGTTGGGCAGCCCGAATAAGAAAATGCACAGCATTTCCAGGGTCGACAAACTGTGACGGAGGTTTTGCGTGGGAATGGCGCGGCCATGACCTAAGCAAAACCGTAGCCCGAACCGCCTTTCACCATCTGCGCCGCATCGTTGAGAAGGCCGATGGCTTCAAAAATCTTGCTTGCTGTCCACACTCTGTTTTCCATAGCGTTTCTGATGTTTTCTTCCTGTTCCGACAGGGTTTTTACCCCGCCATCTATGGCCTCGAATTTGTTCAATACATTTTCGGTGGATTTGGTTATCTTATCGATGGAGTCTTTGATCTTTTTGAGGACCGTGGAAATAGTTTTGGAATGCTCCCCGGAATTTTCGGCCAATTTGAATTAACAATGACCACCGCGATTACCGCGAGGATAATGGTAAAGACAGTCATTTCATTGATCTTCGCCAGGATCACGTGATCCTCAGTACCCAGCATGAGAGACCAGTTTACCCCGGTTTCACCGATGGTAAAGGGATAGAGGATCATCTCAGATCCGCGACCAAAACCGCAATGACAATGACGCTTAAACGATACCTTAATTTCATGATCCCTCCGTTTGTACACTAATTACCGAATGGGGTATTTTTTGCCCGAATCAACCAACCCCGCCGCAGAGCGGACGGGGTATGGGTGTTTTGGTAAGGTATTTGACTCAGGGTCCATACCCTTGGTTCCGCCCCAAGGGGCCGGGGTATGAACCCTTCGCAGACAATCAAGGTTTTAAGACCGGTTCCCTTGATAAAGGAAGGGTGATGAAATATAAGACTAAACTGTTGGCGGATCGTTTTGTATCGGTACTTTCTCAATGGCCCGGGGTGGAGTGTATCACCCTGAATGAGGCGGCCAGATCCGATACCCTGGATCCCTATTACGCCTTTATTTTGGATATATTCCATTCCGGTCCCATACCCCAGGCGGCGGAGCGCCACAGCCAATACGGGGAGGATGCGGCGGCCTTTGAAACCTCCAACCGGGGCGATAAGGACCGGTTCCTTATCGGGGAATTACCGGTGCGGCTGGAATACAAGTCCACTCAAAAAATTGACGAGCTGGTTTCTTATGCGGATACCAAACTGGATTCCCTGTGGTTTATTAAAGATTCGGGAACCTATGGATTTTACCGCCTGGCCCATGGGGAAATCCTTTTCTCCCGTAATACCTGGATCCGGGATATCCGGGAACGGCTTGATAATCTGGATAATGAATTCTGGCGTCAGATTCGGGATGCCCACCAGTCAAAAATGGAGCACTTTTTAAATGACCTGGGGGCGGCCCTGTTCCAGGGAGACAATTTTCATTACCTTATCTCCTCAGCGCTTTTTATTAAGACCGCTTGTTTGACCTTGTTTTGTATTAACCACCGGTTTGAGCCTTCCCACCGGGGGTATTACAAACAGGTGATCGGCCTTCCGGTTCTGCCCGAATCTTTCTCCGCCCAGTTGGGGACCTTTTTGAGCAGCGAGACGGAAGTAACCCAGGAGCGGAAATATTCTCTGGCCCAGCTCATAGCCCGGGGAATTGTCAGCCTCTAAACCGGAGTGGGCATAGCATGAAACCCGGAATTATCGGCGTGGTTTTTTTTTGCGGGATCCTCTCCCTTGGCTTTGGATCCTGTGCCTATAAAAAGACTCCGGCGTTTCCTGTTTATACCCCCGCCGGGTCATCATCCACCCTCTTCGGCCGCTCAAAAAACGCGGCGGCGGGAATTATTCCCCTAAAAGGCTCCAAGCCCTTGATCTACCTCTTTCAAAAACCCCTGGCCCTTCCGCCGGATACGTCCCTGGAGGTGGAGTATGGGTTTCGTTTGGAGGACGGTCCCGCCGGGGATCTAAAGGAGTGGAAAGACCGGTACCGGATAGTATTGAAGGTCGAAGGAGAGGCCCCCTGGGAATTACCCTGGGACGGCGTATTTTTAGGAGCCGGGGAAACTCCGGAAAAAATCACCTATGGGATACCCCTTTTAAGCCCGGTGATAGAAAAATTTTCCCTCACCCTGGAAACCAGGGAAAACGCCGGTTCTTCCCCCGCCGGGGGAAAGAACCCGGTTTTTCAGATACGGTCCCTCCGATTTCTGCCCCGGTGGTTCGGTTTTATCCGGGAAGGGGAATCCGCCGTTACGGCCCTGCGGGTCACCCCCTTTGTGTCCGGGGAAATCCCGCCCGGCCAAGGGGCCCTGTCCCGGCCGGATCAGGCGGCAGTGATCGATCCCCTTCCCCCGTACCGGGCGCCGGGAACGGTGGAATTATCCCTTTACGGAAGCTCCTCCCGGTTTGTGGTATCCGCGGGAAAGGTTCGGTATGAGTACACAGGGGGGCCGGAGAATGGGCCGGTCCGCATCCCCCTTGGGGCTTTTTCCCCGGATATCTATCCCCTGGTCATCACCGGTGAAGGCCAAATTGACACCGTCCATCTGGCCCAAGCCCCCGGACTGCCTTTTCCCGGGGCAATCCCCGCGGATCCCGGAATTATCTTGGTATATGACCGGACTTTGTGGCGGGATCGGCGTTACGAGGTGTTCCAATGGGAACATTTTCCTTCGGTGTTGATCTTTGATACCGCCGACTACGCGGTCCAGGACCGGCTTTTTAAGCGGATCGCCTTTTTTGTGGAGAAAAAGGGCGTTGCGGGCCGTTTGGTGGGGGATCAGGAGATGGCGGATATCCACGGCTGGAACGCCCATGATTACCGGGCGGAGGATCTGGCCGCCTTTTTTACGGCGGCCCGGATAAAAAATTTCCCCCTCTCCCCGGAAGAGGAGGAGCTTGAAATCATCCTCCGGAACGCCGGTATCTTAAACCCTTCCGGCCCGGGACCCGGCGTGGGGGCGGTTCTTTCCGTCTCCCGGGAGTCCTCGGATTATCTTCGCGGCCTCTTTATGGTTCACGAGGGGTTTCACGGTCTTTTTTTTATTGACCCGGATTTTCAGGAATTCTGCCGCCGCCGTTGGGAAGGGCTTAACCCGGCGGCGAGGCGTTTTCTCCGTTCCTATTTTGATTATCAGGGGTACGATGTGGACAACACCTTCCTGGTGATAAATGAATTCATGGCCCATTGCCTGCAACAACCCGTATCCCGGGTGGGATGGTACTTTGGGGAAGTCCTGGCGGGGCGGATCAACGAAAGTTCCTGGCGGCGGGAGGTCCTGCCCCCCATGGACGAAGCCACCGGTACCTGGCCGGACCTGAGCCGGGCCTTTACCCGGGAAGCGGAGGCCCTTTCTTCCTATGTAAACCGGCGCTGGGGTTTCACCGCGGGCCGGATCCGCCGGCTTACTGCAACAATTCAAGATTAAAGGCGGGCCGGGTTTTTTTGTGCTGCTCAAAATACTGGATTCCCATATTAAACCGCCGTTCCACGTTCAGGGATGTGGGGGGACCGTGGCCGGGCATGATCACATAATTCCCCGGCAGGGAGAGAATCTTGCTTCGTAACGCCCGCATCTGCACTTCAGCCCCATAGGAACTCGCGGTGCTGCCCACCAGTCCCGCGGTTAAGGTATCCCCGGTAAAAAGTATATGCTCAATTTTGAATACCGCCGAATCCGCGGAATGACCGGGTACGGAAATTACCTCAATTTTAAAGTCCCCCACGGTTACGATCTCCCCGTCCCGTACCATGAGGGCCCGTTGATCCAAAATAGCGTGGTTCACCGCGTAAATATCCACATCGTAAATCCGTTTGATAGCCCTTAAACCTTGTATATGGCTCCGGTGATTGTGGGTGATAAATACCCCCCGGAGGGTATAATCGTTTTTTTCGATAATGTTGAGGATAGCCCCGTCCATGACTCCCGGATCGATAACAATGGCGTCCCGGACGCCGGTTTTATCGGTTCCCTCCTCAAAATCGGTTCCCAGGATATAACAGTTGCTGAACCCCTGATGGCAGTAATGGAAAAACAGCTTCACCCTATTCCTCCATTTCAAATACCGCTTCCGCGGTATTTGAGGATTTAAAGGAAACCCCTTCCTGTTTACTCTTGATAAAATAGGTCTTTTTTATATTACAATCAATAAAATCGGTGAGTTCTATGACGGAATCGATAAAACGGCTGTTGTAAAGGTTGGAATAATTGAAGGTGCAGTCCGAAATAAAGGTCCCCCCGTAATTGACATTCACCAGTTCCGAATTCTCAAAGGTACAGTTCCGCAGGGTAGAACCGGCAAAGGACAAAAACTGGAGGTCGCATTGGGAAAAATCACAGTTGGTAAAGATCCCAAAGTCAAAAAAACTCATCCGGATGAGGTTTCCGGTAAAAAGGCACATGGAAAATTCGGAATTGTTAAAATTACACCCGTAAAAGTGGCGATGAGAAAAATCAACGCTCTCAAACCGCAGCCCCGCCGCATTGAGGTCCTTGATGATTTTCCGGTCATAGATATAACCGGCGATACGGGCGGCTTCCTTTCCCGGGTCCGCCGCATGGACGGCACAGGTTGTGGAACCGCTTAGCGCCGCTTGTCCGCATCCCGCGGCGCAGGGGATTACATTGAACATATATCCATCATAGGATTCACCGGCAAGCTTTTCAAGGGGCGCCGCGGTATATCAGGGCCGCCGGCCGGACCACCTTCGCCATAACCCAGGGAATACCCGTTATAGGCTAAAACCCCGGAACCGTATATAATCTTTCCATGCACATCAAATGCTTGTCCGCGGCCCTGATCCTGGGCTTGTGTTTTTTAGGCTGTTCGCCGGGGCAAAAGGCTCCTGACATGCCGGCGGAGGCCGTGCCGGAAGAAGGGGAGGGCCCCGCGGCCGGTCTTCCGGCGGAGGATCCCCGTTTTCCGGCTTACCGGGAACAGGCCCGTTCCCTGGCGGCAGCCCTGGACGACCGGAGCCTCGCGGCCCAGGTGATTATGACCGGCATAGACGGGAACGGGATTTTGACCGCTCCCATGAGGGAAATCCTCCGGGAGGTTCCCGCCGGGGGGGCCATGCTTTTCCGGCATAACCTTGATACGGATAAGCCGGGGATTCGCTCTTTTACCACGGAGATCTCCCGGATCATCACCGGCGGGGAGGAACCGGGGCTCATTCCCTTTATCGCGGTGGATCATGAGGGCGGGCAGGTTCACCGGTTTGGCCCCGGGGTGGGCCGCCTGCCCCCGCCCCTTTCCTACTGGGAGCTGGCCCAACGGGAAGGCCGGGACCGGGCCCTGGAGGCGGTCCGGGAGGATGCCCGGCAATCGGGCCGGGAATTACGGGATCTGGGGCTCACCCTCAATTTTGCCCCGGTGGCGGAGATCCTCACCGAGGGGAACCGCGCTTTTCTGGAGGACCGCTCCTACGGGCCCGAAG